>JAIOTT010000473.1 GCA_021106655.1 Bacteroidales bacterium | reverse complement strand
CCATAAAGTCCAAACCCTGTGACAATTTGCTTTCATCAATAATATTTCCTTTCATATCTTTATATTTAACTGATAAAGCAAGATTACTTTCTGAAGAAATTGTATCTCCGATAACCGGAATACCGGTCATGGTTAAAGTTGAATAAATTACCTGATCTCCCTTATTTCCAACACTTATATGTCCGGTTTTAATTTCATCGGAAACATTAATTTGATTTATCGGTAACAAGCTATTAACACTTTCAATTTTTGATTGATTAATTTTATAAACAAATTTTAGTTCCTTAGAGCCGACATCTGAGTTTCCAATAAATTCTGCGAGTGAAATCAAACAAAAGGCAGTTGTTTGTGTACTGTACCATCTTTGATAACTCATGCTTTTTGCTATCTCTTTCATTAGAGGTATAGCCCTGCTTCTTTCATTCATCAGGCTAAAAGTATATAAAATAATTGCCCTGTCCCTTAATGATGATCCATAAGTTTCCGACATTGATGTATATTTTTTTATCTCAGTCCCAAGGTTAAATGTTATACTCTTTGCAATCTCAGGCTGTCCGATAATTACATAGGCTGCAGCTAGCAACCATCTGGCCTGAGTACTAAGTCTTGTAGTCTCTCTCAACCTGTTCATAGCACCAACTTCAGGGCTGCCTGCCAATGCAAGTGTAAATAATCTGTAAGCCTGTATCATATCACTTTGTCTATGGTAACCCCTGTAATCAGTATAATAAGGACTCCACTGGTCTGCTGCTGTTTTTTGGTAACTGATCCATTGATCTTTAAACCCTATTGGCAGAGTATATCCGTTTTTCGCGGCTTCAAGCATAAAGTGACCTGCATAATTAGTTACCCAATCATTAGCCTTAGCAGAGTTTGGCCAGTAAGCAATACCACCGTTTGATATTTGCATAGACTTCATACGGTTGATCCCATTTTTAATATTCTCACTAATTCTTAATGCTGTTTTAGAATCTATTTCCATTAGTTTGTTTAAATAAAGCTGAGGAAATACTGATGATATGGTTTGTTCAGCACAGCCATAAGGATACCTGACAAGGAACCTTAGACGTTCTTCCAGATTCATAGGCGGAACTCCTGATATTTCCAGAACAACAGAGTTGGTTCCATCAATACCCGGTAAAGTATAATTTGTTTCCCAGGTTTTCCCGGGCTCCATTACACCACTTATGGTTCCGGTAACCGGCGGATTAGGATTACGTATTTCAATTTCAATATCATAGGATGCTTTTTCCTGTCCTGATTGTACTGTTACATTTACTTTTCCAATACCAACATCCGGTTTTACTTTTAACTCAAAATTCACAACTTTATCACCTGTTTGATCAAATGTAATATGTTTTGTGTTTTCAGAAACTGTAAAATATTCATTGGTTTTAATATTTACAGTCACATCCTTAATATTATCTTCCATAGCAAAAACAGTAACCGGCAAGCTTGCTGATTCCTCGGGTCCTAAAACCCTTGGCAAAGTTGCAAGCACCATAAGCGGTTTTTTAACAGGAGTTGTTTTCTCGGTTGAACCAAAGGCGTCTTTATCACCTGCAACCAACATGGTCCTGACCGAACCTACATAATTCGGCATCCTGAAAGTGTGTGTTTGTTTTCCTTTTTCTAATTTAAAAGGCCCCATAAATATTACAACAGGTTTAAAGCGATTAGCTCTTTTCTTCTCAGAACCTTTCATTTCTTCTCCTCCGCCGCCAATTGCAAACATTTGCTCGATTGTACTCCCGAAAGCGCCTATCACATATTTATACATATCCCAGGTTTTTACACCAAGAGCTTCCCTTGCATAAAAAAAATTCCATGGACTTGGTGTTTTGAAATGGGTTAAATCAAGTAAACCTTCATCTACAACTGCTATAGTATATGTCATTGGCTTATTGTTCTTTTCAGAGACGGTAATTGAAACATTTTCTTCAGGTTTTAAAACATCCGGCATCTGAATTTCCGGATGCAACAGGGTTTCAGGGTTTTCCACTATTACGGGTATCACACCGTATAAGCGTATTGGCAAGTCATTAACAGTTTGAGAATGTGGCTGGATAAGTGTGATATTAATATAAATATTAGGTGCCATTTCCGGTGTAAGCTTAAATGAAAAAGAAGTTTGTTTAGGCTGTGCCTGTATCCAGAAAGTCTCAATTACTTTCGAACCGGATTCAATACTTACTAATGCTCTACCAACACCACCTGACGGAAAAGTGACAGTACATTTCTCGCCAACTTCATATTTTTCTTTATCTGTATCAAAAACCAGCATAGTTGCGTTTTGCGGATCGCCACTTTGAGGCTTTCCTGCCCATCCGGGCCAGTCAAGATAAACTGTTTTACCTGTGGAATGACCACTTTCCTCATCAATTACATGAATAAAATACCTGCCCCATTCGGGATATTTTATCTTAAAGCTAAATTTACCATGTCCGTCTTTTGTGGATAATGATTTTTCAATAATCGGTTGCTTGGATGTTCTGCCAAAATAGGAAGCAATATCATCATCAGACGCATTCCACCACCAGCGCCATTGAACCTTATAAATCTTTATTTTAAGATTATTGACTGAAACAGGCATGCCTTCTGCATTAACAGTAACCACATCAATAGTATGTGTGGTATCGGTCAGCAACATATTTCTTTTATCACCTTTAGGAACCATAATTCCAACAAAGCTCTTATAAGGTGCATACTTAATTGAAAAATAATCAATACTAAACTCTCCACTTTCTTCAAATACTTTTGTACTGAAATTTGCTTTTAACATACCAGGAGCGTTTGTTATCTTTGGAAAATCAACACTAACCATAGCAATGCCCCGATCATTTATTTTTTCATCAAAAATTGTTACTTCATCAGAAATAAACCTTTTGGAAGGATCATCAAAAATATAGTTTTGATATTTATCAAATTTTGTCCTGGTCTGCGAAAGCATTACGTCAATTTTAGCCTTCAAATTTCCTGCAATTGCGCCGGTGAGCCATTTCACACTTAGCTCTCCTTTAACATCCCTGTTTAAGACTGTAATACAATCTGTTCCAAAATCAAGTTTTATTTTAAGCCTGTTTGGTTTAACTGTTTCAATTTTAATCCTTTTTGAAAATGAGGCTCCGCCGACTTTTACCTTGGCTGTCCAGTTCCCTGTTAGAGCATCTGTTTTGGTTTTTGTTCTGAAATCATAAAAATTATTAAGTCCTTTATTTTTAACTGTTCTTTCAACAAGCTGGCCTTGTGGATTTATCATTTCAAAAACAACAGGGTGATCCTGCGGTAATAAATGGTCTTTATCTTCAAGAATAAATGTCAGATAAAGGCTATCGCCCGGGCGCCATACTCCTCTGTCGCCATAAATTAAGCCTTTTATTCCATCATCAACTTTTTTACCGGAAACATCAAACTTACTAAGACTTAAAGATGTACCATCATCCACCCGTAAATATCCGGAATGATCTCCTTTTACTGCTTTCAAATAATATGGTTTACTGTTTAAATCAACAGTAGTAATACCCTGATTGTTTGTTTTTGCCCTGCCAATCAGTTGCTGCTGATAATTATACAGTTCTATATCCACATTCTTGACAGGTTCTGCGTTTAGCAGGTTAGTAACAATTACTGTCATAATATTATTTGAACTTTCTTTTGCAATTATACCCAAATCAGATGCAAGGATATTCTTGCTTTTAAACCTTCTTTGATTGTAATAGGATATATGACAAGGGTTATCTCTTTCTTCCCATTGG
>JAIOTT010000415.1 GCA_021106655.1 Bacteroidales bacterium | reverse complement strand
TTACCTGATAACAGGCTATGCTGCTTTCGACTTTTTCTCCAATGCATTGAACCAGGCAAGCGACAGCATCAGATCTTATTCCTTTATGATAACTAAAGTCAATTTTCGACTGGCTATTTTACCAATAGTGAAGTTATTATCAGGCCTCATGATGCATGTGATAATTTTATTTATCGTCCTGCTTATACTTGTATTAAATTCAATTTACCCTACTTTGTATTGGTTCCAATTAATTTATTATATATTTGCAATGCTATCAATGTTGTTAGGTTTAGCATGGATAGCCTCTTCAATTAGTCTCTTTTTTCCTGATATAAAAAATATTATAAGCATCATAGTCAGGTTATTATTTTTCTTGACTCCCATTTTCTGGAGCATTGAAGGATTACCTGAAAGCTATGCTTATGTGTTAAAGTTTAATCCTTTTTATTATATTGTAAACGGATACCGTGAAAGCCTGGTGTATGATGTTGCCTTTTGGGAACACCCAATGTTAACAATTTATTATTGGGCTTTAACAGTAAGCTTTATGCTTGCAGGTATAATTATCTTCAAGAAACTCAGACCACATTTTGCAGATGTGATTTGAGGAAGAAGAAAGACAAGAGGCAGTGGCAGTAGCAGTGGCAGTTGGAAGAAAAAGATAGAAGGGTGGCAGTGGCAGTCAGAAGACTGGAGACAGAAAACAGAAAACGAAGTCTTCCTGAACTTGTTTCAGGAACTCATAAACTTTATATTTACAAATTTTGAATGGAAAACGAATACGCAATAATATTACAGAACGTTTCAAAAAAATACCGCCTTTATAAGAACAAGAAGGATCGGATGAAGGAAGCCTTGCATCCTTTGGGAAAGAAATTACACAAGGATTTTTATGCAATTAATGACCTAAGTCTTGATATTAAAAAAGGTGAAATATTGGGTATTGTTGGAAAGAATGGCTCCGGTAAATCCACATTGCTAAAATTGATTGCAGGTGTAATTGAACCAACAGATGGACGCATTATAACCAAAGGAGATATTGTTCCATTGCTTGAACTTGGATCTGGCTTTAATCCTGAATATACCGGTTTGGAAAACATATACTTTTATTGCTCTATTATGGGTTTGTCGCGGAAGGAAACAGATTTAAAGCTCAAAGAGATCACTGATTTTGCAGATATTGGAGACTTTATTTACCAACCCATAAAAACATATTCATCCGGGATGAAAGCCAGGCTGGCGTTTGCTGTTTCAGTGAATATTGATCCCGACATTTTAATATTAGATGAAGTGCTTGCTGTAGGAGATGAATTGTTTCGCCGCAAAAGTTATGCGAAAATGGAAGAGTTTTTTAAAGCAGGAAAAACGATTCTTTATGTTTCTCATAGTGCAAATACAGTTAATGAATTATGTTCAAAAGCAATATTACTAGATACCGGAGAAATTATTCTTCGAGGAGAACCAAAGCAAGTTACTGCCTTTTATCATAAATTAATTTTTGCAAAGAAAGAAAATAAGGACAAGGTTTTAAATGAAATAAAATTACTCAATAAAGGTGAAAAAATCCTTGCGGATGATATTCAAACAAATGATGATACTTCTAATAAGATTAATACACTTTTAGATAAGGACATTGATGATCAATCTTATTATATACATGATTTCAAACCCAAAAGCTCTATTCGATATGATAACTTTGATGTAAATATTTCTGACTATTTCATTAAAACAACAGATGGTAGAAAGGTAAATGCTTTAGTTCAAAACCGGGACTATGTATATGGCTTTAATGTTAGTTTTGGTATTGATGCAGAAAAGGTAAGATTTGGTACAAGTTTTAAAACTGAGAAAGGTCAAATTATTTCAGGCGCTGCATATCCCTATGATGATTCATATATAGAGAAGATCAATAAAGGTCAAAAATTTAATATAGAAATAAAGTTTAAATGCACACTTCTACCAGCTAATTATTACTTAACAACAGGTATAAAAGGATTGATAAATGAAGATATAGTTTTTTTAAATCGAATTGAAGATATTTTGGTTTTTAAAGTTATAAAAAACACCGTGGATCAATATTGGGGAGTGGTAAACTTAAATCAGAGGTTAACTGTTACAGATATAACATAAGTCTCTTTTCGATTACGATATTGAAAACAGTTAAATACAGTTTAATGAGAAGGATTAATAAAAAAATTAATATAGAAGTTGAACCGTTTTGGCCAAATGACGAAACATTAGATTTGGTTGAAAATGTTGCAAAAGAAATAAAACCTAACAATCCTAAGATATTCGATTGGTATAAAACATATACCTCAGGACATGTTAAACGTATTGCTTTTGATTTAGATATTGTAAGAGATAATTGTAATACTAATGCCAAATTACTCGAAATAGGCTCTATACCTCTTTTATTAACTGCAGCATTATACAAGTCTGGATATAAGACTATTGGATTAGATATTGAACCAGAAAGATTTAGCACTTCCATTAATAATTTTGGATTTGAAGTTTTAAAATGTGATGTTGAAACGGAAATACTGCCTTTTGAAAATAATCATTTTGATGCAGTTATTTTTAATGAACTTTTTGAACATTTACGTATTAATCCAATTTTTACATTTAGTGAATTACATAGGATTTTAAAACCTGATGGGATCGTCTTTATTTCAACACCTAACCTAAAATCCATTTATGGCCTCATAAATTATTTGTTTAATGATAGCGCACACTCCTGTACAGGGGATATATATATTGAATATCAAAAACTGGAAGCACTTGGGCATATGGGACATGTAAGAGAATATACTAAAACAGAGGTCCTTAAATTTTTGGAGAACACAGGTTTTGGAGTTAAGAAAATGATTTACAGAGGGAAATTTAAATCAAAAAAAAGCAAACTAGTGATGCAATTAATTCCTTCACTTAGGCCATTTATAAGCTATGTTGCCTTTAAATTGCCAAAAGATTAAATTCATTTAATTTAATTATGATGAGTTATTCGATTAACAAATCAGGAAATATAAACTTCCGACATATCCATCAGGTGAATCTTGATACTGTAAAGCTAATGTATAATACAAACCAACTTATTTTTGTCTTATCTACAGGCCGAACTGGAACAAAGTTTCTATGGACTCTTTTCGACAAATCAAAAAATACACAAGCTTATCATGAAGCCTTTCCCGGGCTTCAGTTCTTTGTAAATTATGCGTACCAAAATCAGAATAAGAAAAAGATCCTAATAAAAATGATTGATTGCGCAAGGATGG
>JAIOTT010000019.1 GCA_021106655.1 Bacteroidales bacterium | reverse complement strand
TTCTAAAGCTTGTGAAGAAGACGCAACTGAGATTCGGCCAAATGCCATATCCGCGATAAAATCACCCGGACCATCCATACATGCATAATAAAGATCTGTGGCAAAATTATCTCCATAACTTGGATCCTGATGTATCTCGCCGGGTACAAGGTTATGATCGCCAATAATAGCAAGATAATCAGGGTGCGGTGTCCAACTGTGATATCTTGAATGTACTGAATCTTTAATCTGTGCAGAGGTCCAACTTGATTTTGAAATAATCTCAACACTATAACCGAGTTGTTCTTTCCATTTTGCAAGAGAATCGGCAGCCTGTATGTAATTGGAATGTGTTACAATAATGTAATCCTTGCGATCACTTCGTGTATTTGTTACGGAAATACCATCTGGAATACTTGAATTATTCAGCATATAATTTTTCAGAAGCTGTGTGTGGTGTAAAGAGTTATTTTGACTAATGCCATTAAAGGAAAGATTAGTGCCAATAAATTCAATACGATATTTAATTTTGGAGTAAACTTTTATTTTCTGGCTTACCGGATTAAATTGAACGGGCATAACTTGTACAAAAGCAAGAGGGATGTTTCGTATCATCTGTTGATCAATAATTTCAACAATATTATTTGGAAAAAAATCATTTGTATTGTACAGTTTTTGATCGATTACAAATGGTGGTTCAGGATCACCATATCTGTCAGTAGCAGGTCTTAAAGCGGGATGAATCATATAAGCTGACAATTCTTCATAGACGGCTTCGATTATAACGATCTTAAACTTTGCATTTTCAGGTGCAGCAATAATATCAATATGTGAGGGTAAAGCAGGCTTTCCTATTTGTTTCATTTTTGCAAAACCTTCAATATGAATAAAATCATATACTGTATTATTTACCGTTGTTTCTGAAACACTTGCTCCAGGAAATCTATATTCCAGCTCCACATAAGAAGTCCCATTATCCTGAAATGATAGTTTGGGCAAACTAGGGTGATTTGGGTCAATTTTCTCATCTGGCGAGAAAACAATAAAATTATTTTGAGCAAATAATGATTGCTGAGAAAATATTATAAATACAAGAAATAATGTGATCCGTAATAATATATTATGAGGTTTAATAAAATATTTCATGATATGTAATTGCATATGATATTATATACTAAAATACGAATTATTTTGCAAAGAGTAATGATTCTTGATTATTTTTTTAATACTTTTTTACAATCTAAAGATAGACATTACAAGCTAAATGTGCTTTGTGGGATTCATTAATAAAAAAGAAAGAGATGTATTAACAGACAATAAAATTGTATTTATGAAAACACAGATAAAAAAAAAAGGTATCCAGAATCTGAATACCCTTTCTTAACATAGTAATTACTATGTGAGAAAAATCAATAATCTGTTA
This sequence comes from Bacteroidales bacterium, assembly GCA_021106655.1. Classification (GTDB taxonomy): domain Bacteria; phylum Bacteroidota; class Bacteroidia; order Bacteroidales; family SMBSF77; genus SMBSF77. The sequence goes on along the minus strand of JAIOTT010000019.1, from coordinate 4,911 downwards.
ATTATTTGTTAATTACCATTGTTTTGGTTTTAACGAAGTCAGAAGTCACAATTTTATAGAAATATGTACCATCGTTAAGATTTGAACCATCAAAGTTAAATTTATATGATCCACTATTCTGATACTTATTTACTAGGTTTTGAATTTTTTCTCCAAGGATGTTGTAAACAGAAATATTTACATTTCCTGCTTTTGCGATAGTATATTCAAATGTTGTATTACTATTGAATGGATTAGGATAGTTGTTGATTGAATTTCCCTTGGCAATAGTTCCTGCAGGAGCTATTTTTGCCATGTTTACAGAAGCTTCATAGATAACATTAGCATTTCCGTCAGCCAGCTCACTTGAAGCATCCAGGCTAAGAGAAACATTTTCGATATCATCAGCTTTTAAAGTAAGAGTTACAAGAGTTTCATCAGCATTGAGATATACGGGGGCAGTGTTAAACCAGGATATTCTGAGTTTTCCATCAACAATAGTATAGATTACATCTGATAAACCTTTAATGTCAACAACTTCTACATTATCTGGAATATCAATTATTAGTGATACAGCTCCAATTTCCATGTATGTGTTTACAGTGACATCTAATTCAAATACCTGACCAGTAACTTCAACAATACCATTATTAGTAAGGGTCATGCTTGGAGTTATTTTTACAGCAGATGGAGTAAAAGAACCGTTCACATCACCAAAGCAAAGAGCCAGTTCATCGATATGTATATCAGCTTCATTCAGTGTAACCATTGAATTTTCAAATGCCCAGTCGCCTGCAGGGAAAGAAGTTATAACATAAGCAAATCTTTGTGCAGCAAATAATGCATCACCTGCATTAACAAATCCAGAAGCATTTACATCAGCAGCAATCAGTCTGATACCTGAAAGAGGGATAGATCCAACAAAATGTTCCATAATAAGAAGAGCATCTGTTGAGTTCACACCACCCCATGGTTTAGCACAAGAACTAACTACCTGATAGTCGCCATTTTCCTGTGGTCCAAATTCGAAATGACCCATGAGATCAGTTACAGTAGATTGTACTACAAATGCACCAGGAACAGTAACCAGATCAACAGCAACGTTATTCATATCTGTTGAAGCAACATTATCATAATTGATATGACCACTAAGTATGTTTGTATAAACAGATACATTAACATCCTCTTCTGCCCAACATCCTTTAGAATCAGTTGCAATGAAAGTATAAGTTGTATTAGCAACAGGTCCAACAGTAATATCTTCAGTAGTTTCTCCACCTGGTAACCATTCATAGATGTACCCTGGAGTTCCTCCAGCGACAGCACCGTAAAGTGTGGTAGTAGTTCCGGTTAATATTGAAACATCAGCACCTGCATCAACAGAAGGATTAGGGTTGATAGAAATATCGACACTTCCAATCATATCGTTGAAGCAAAGGGTATTCATATTTTCAGCATTAACAGTGAATGTTCCAGCAGTTGGAACCATTCCAAAACTGAGTGCCCATCCTGTACCTTGGATTGGAGCTCCTAATGGTGCACCATTAACTAATAATCCATACATTACATCTGCTTGTGAACCTGAAAGTCCAACTTCAACTCCCTGGCCAAACTCACAGAACTCACCTCCACCTGTAACATTATAAGCAGTTGGAAGTCCGAAAATAGTAACCGTACCATTTATCCAGATAGCTGTAATAATATCACTACCAATATTAGTATACTGTGTGTCATCTGGATTTTGAAGAGCCCAGATAAGATTGCTTGTTCCGGCATTATTAGAAGTGAATACAAGATTTAATAATAGATCATCACCAATATCAGCAGGAGTAAGTGATGCCCAGGAAATTCTTATGATACCTGGTGAAATTTCATTTGCATAAAATGTACCTGAAGCCAGATCACCATGAACATCCTGAACACCTACATAGCTTAAAGCTAAGGTGTTATATCCAAAGGTATAGGATAATGATGCTACAGTATAAAAATGTTCAACATTTATTGGAATAATAACATCTCCTTCACAATCCATGTATGAACCAAGAATGGTAGTGATAATTGGATTAATGTGGAGTGTTGCAAAATTGGATACAGCATCAGGTGTACAAATTCCTGCAGCGATACATCTGTACATATTTCCATCCATAGCTAAGGTAGTGCCAATTACACTTAATGTACTTCCTGTTCCAACAGTAGTCCAGTTTGCACCGCCATCTTCACTGACTTCCCATGTATAATTTGTTGCATTTATTCCTGTGACCGAAAACAGAGCAGTTTGTCCTTCATCAACAGTAACGTCAACAGGGTCTGCAGTAATTGCTGGCAGCGGATTTATGGTGACATCACCATCCACAAATGTAGCCGGAAGAACGACTGCATTCAGGTCAGCATATTCACAAAAAATTGGATCAGAAAGGTCCCAGGTTAAAGGACTATATCCGCCTGCACTAGTCCAGTTTATATCCAGTAAACTGCCAAACAAAATATTTAGTGGTATTGATCCCACCGTATACCATGAAATTTTTACTATTCCGCCAATATCATTTACAACAAGATTTCCAATTGAAAGGGCAGGGTGCTCGTTCTGGATATTAACAAATGTTAAAACAGCTGGATCATACATAAGTGTCAGGGAGATAGCACCGACATCTTCACATTTCACTACTGTGACAGGAGTTGTAAAATCATTAGCACAAACAATATTATTCCCTGCTTGTGTTGTGATTGATTGCGAAAACGACACTGTAGAAAAGAACAGTATCATCAGTAATGCTGAAGTAAATTTTTTCATAATTAAAAATTTTAATTTAACGTTAAATAACAGATTAGTTGATTTTTTTGATTTTATTTTAATTCACAAAAATAAATCATAAAATTATAAATTACAATAAAAGTATAACATATTTTTATTGATCAACCCGTTTTTATATCAGGAATGATAAAAAAGCAGGCTTGATCAACGTAATAATTGCACTGTAACCCAATATGTTAAACATATATTGTGCAAGTATAGCTATTTATTACGGAATATCAATATATATGTTTCGTTTTTTAATAATGACAAAGCTTCCGGCAATATAATAAAGACACACATTTTTCCGTAAAAGTTGTATTATTTTCTTAAATGCCTCAAATACTGACATATAACGAATGCGTATAAGTAAAAAAAAGACTGCCCGGAAATTTGGACAGTCTTTTTAAATTAGAAATTATTTTTCAACACCTACTTGTTAATAACCATAGTCTTAGTTTTGACAAAGTTAGATGTCTCAATTTTGTAGTAATAGAGTCCTGAATTAAGTTTTGAACCATCAAATTCTACTAAGTAGATTCCTTCATCCTGGTACTCATTAACAAGGACATTCACAGTTTCTCCAAGCAGATTAAATACTGTCAGAGTAACATTTGCACCTTCAACAATTGAATATTCAATTGTAGTAGTAGCGTTAAAAGGGTTAGGATAATTTGTAATTGAATATCCTGATAAAATGCTTCCTGCTTCAACAAGTTTTGGAATATTCAGCGAAGCATCTTCAATTACATTTGCATAAGCATCGGCTAATTCACTTAAATTACCAAGACTAAATGAGGTACCTTCCAGTGTTGAAGCTTTAACAGTTAATGTAAGAAGAGCATCATCCTTATTTAGATTGACAGCTTCAGTATTGAACCAGGAAATCCTGAGTTGTCCGTTAGCAGATGTGTAAATCAAATCTTCAACTTTAGCTTTAACATCAATTATTTCTAATCCTGCTGGATAGTTAATGATCAATGAAACAGCGCCTAATTCCAGGTCTCTGTCGATAGTGACAGGAACTTCAAATGTATGATCATTTACTTCTATAACACCATTATTAGTTAGACCCACACTTGGGATAACTTTAACGTAAGGTGGAGTGTATGATCCATTAACATCTCCAAAGCAGAGGGCAAGGAAATCATTAGTTACATCAGCTTCGTTAAGAACGATTGTATTTTCCTCGAATGCCCAGTCACCGGCTACAAATGAAGTAATAACATAAGCAAAGCGTTGTGCTATTCTGAGTGCATCTCCGGCATTAGTAAAGCCTGAAGCATTAACATCAGAAGCAATCAGTTTAATTCCGCTTAGTGTGAGTGAACCTATAAAGTGTTCCATTACTATTAAAGCATCTGTAGAGTTAACTCCACCCCATGGTTTGACACTTTCTGCTTCAACGGTATAAGTGCCATTTGGATGTGGGCCAAAGGCATAATATCCTGTAGCATCTGTTACAGTTGATTCAACAGTTGTACCACCATTGTCAACAAGGTTCACAGTAACGTTATTCATTATAGTTGTTCCAGCATTGTCATAGAGTACTGTTCCACTAATAAGGTTATGGTATACTGTAACAACCATCTCATCAGTTGCGACACAACCCTTAGAATCTATTCCTGTAAGATTGTATGTTGTTGTAACAATTGGATTAACAGTTATATCTTCAGTAACCTGTCCGTCAGGTGCCCACATATAAGTATATCCGGGAGTACCACCACTAACTGTTGCATCAATGAAAGCTGAAGTACCTGTTAACATAGCGAGATCAGCTCCGGCATCTACAACAGGATTTGGATTAATAGATACTGTGACAGAGCCATTCATGTCATTTACACAGAACGTGGCTCCATTTAATCCAAAGGCTGTATATGTACCAGGCGTAAGTTGGTTGCCAAATGAAATGGCCCATCCTGTTCCTACAATAACATTACCTGTAGGATTACCATCAAGTAATAGTTCATAATCAACACTTGCTTCTGAACCGCTTAATCCTACATCTACTCCAACACTACCATCGCAATATTCTCCGCCACCTGTAACATTATAAACAACAGGAAGACCATGGACTGTAATATTACCATTAATCCATACTGATGTTATATAATCTGAGGCCAGATTAGTATACTCGCAAT
>JAIOTT010000411.1 GCA_021106655.1 Bacteroidales bacterium | reverse complement strand
CAGAGAATGTTGGTGAGCTTGCAAAACCAACGGACACTGAACCTGTCGAACCAACGGACACTGAGCCTGTTGAGTCAACGGACACTGAGCCTGTCGAGTCAACGGACACTGAGCCTGTTGAGTCAACGGACACTGAGCCTGTCGAAGTGGAGTTTTTTGTAAAAGATACAGGCCTTGGTATTCCCAAAAACCGGCAGCAAGCAATTTTTGATCGTTTTGTTCAGGCAGATATTGAAGATAAAGCTGCTTATGAAGGCTCCGGATTAGGTCTGTCCATCTCAAAAGCTTATGTGGAAATGCTTGGTGGGGAAATTTGGGTAGAATCAGAGGAAGGCATTGGTTCTCAGTTTTTCTTTACAATCCCCTACGATATTGGCAAAAAGGATGTCGCTGAAAGCAAGCTTACAAAATCAGAAGCTATAACTGAACAGCAGCTTAAAAAGCTGAAAATACTAATTGCCGAAGATGATAAATCAGCAGATATTCATCTCAGTATACTTACAAAAAAAATTAGCAAAGAAATATTGCATACAAAAACTGGAACAGAAACAGTTGATGTATGCCGTAATAATCCTGACATAGATTTGGTACTGATGGATATCAGGATGCCTGAAATGGATGGCTATGAAGCTACCCGGAAAATACGGGAGTTTAATAAAGACATTGTGATTATTGCTCAAACTGCATATGCCCTTGCCGGCAACAGGGAAGAGGCAATTGAAGCCGGATGTAATGATTATGTTTCTAAACCGATAAAACAAGAAGTACTTATGGCGAAAATTGTTAAGTGGTTGAGTGGTTGAGAAGGTCATTAGGTGGTCATTAGGTAGTCATTAGGTAGTCATTAAGTGGTCATTGATTGTCATTAGGTTGTGTTTTTTTCTGAATGATGCGAAGCAAATGACATCCGAAGGATAAATGACACGAAGTAAATGACGCAAAGCTAATGACCCACTCAACTATCTACTAACTCCAATATATTCCTCCATCAAGACTTGCAGGTAGGCTTTACCCTTATTGAGGATTTGATTGTTAACTGTATCTGAAAGGCTATCGTTACGAATTGAAATAATATCGTTGAACTGATGGTCGAAGATAAGTGATTGCTTTTTTTCAAGCCATCCAAAACCTTCATCAAAAGAGTAAAATGCAAAATCTTCCTGGTAATTGTTAAATAAATTTTTTGACCACCGGAAGTGATCATAACTTATATTTAACTGAGAAAGTACTGTTGACGCAAAGTCGGAGTGCGACGCAAATTTATCAATTATTTTTCCCTTGAATTTTTCTTTTAAGGCATCTCCATAAATCAAAAACGGGATATGATGTCGTTCCGCATCATAATGATTCCTGTTTTTTGGTAAAAAATGACCATGATCAGGTGTAATGATAAAAACAGTATTTGGATACCATGATTGTTTCTTTGCTGCTCTTAAAAAGTTGCCAAGGCATATATCGGTATAACTGATTGTGTTTCTGTATCTGTCAGGAAGAGTATTCCCGGTAAATCCACCATCTACAGGCGCATCAAATGGTTCATGACTTGTGGATGTCATTAAAATGTGAAAAAATGGCTCATGTACATTTTTTGTATCTTTGAGATAAAAGTTGAAGAGTTCTTCATCATATGCTCCCCATTCAGTGCTCTTTATAAATTCGAAATCTTCATCTCCAATAATTTTGTCAAAACCCGCTGTTTTGAGGTATGTTATTGTATTGGCAAATTCCAGGTCACCACCATAATAATATGCAGAAGAATATCCATTTGAATCAAGAACATTAACTATGGAAGGAAGCTTGTCAAATTTTCCAAATTTTCTGATAATTGTTGTTTTTGGTTGGGAAGGGAAACCACTCAATAATGCTGCTAAACCTTGTTCTGTCCGGAAACCGGTGGAATAAAAGTTTGTAAAGAGAAGCCCTTGCTTACTTAGCCTTGCAAATTCAGGAGTCACATCCTTTTCGCCACCAATGGCCTCAATAATATCACCGCTCCAACTTTCAAGCAGTACCAGGATGATATTGGGTTTACTGATGTTAAAAATATTTACTGTTGTGTCTTGTTCAACATTATGTAACTCCTTGAAAATTATTTCAGCCATATCTTCATTTAGATAGCTATATGGATTTGTCTCATATTCTGCTGGTTTAATAAATATTTCAATTGCATTCCATGTGCTGTTCACTGCCGATAAATTTAATACAGGATGCTTTGAATAATACGACCAGCTTTTGTTAATAGGGATCTCCTGCACTCCTCCTCTCATCCCTATAAATACCAAAACGAGTAAGAGAATTGCTAAAATAAACTTTTGAAAAAGTGTTAGCATTGCCGGATTAAAGTTTATCCTGATTTTTGTGAATATCCAAATAGCAATTATACTCTCAATAATAAAAATCCCTGTCAATAAAATTATTGGTGTCGCTGCCGTTGCTGCAATAGCTTCTTCAGGATATGCAAGATAGGAGAGGGCTTTGTTGTTCAGTTTGCTTCCCCATGCTTCAAATAATCCTAAGTCGACAATATTAATAAAAGCACTGAGGATAATTATTATGATAAAATATGAGAGAATAATGCCCTTAATTAATTTAAGGTCTTTAACAAGTAATATAAAAAATTGCAAAACAGGAAAGAGTAATATGTATGATGTCATTGAAACATCCATTGGCAAAGCATACCAGCCGGACAATAGAATGTTTATTATGCCAATGCCTGGTAACTGATCATACTGGAATAGTAAAAAAAATATTCGCTGAATTAAAAACAGAAGCATCCAGAATAGGAATAATTTCAGAAAATATTTAAGGATATTTCTCATTATTATATTAACATATCACTGTTGTCCGGTAAACTTAATATAATGCATCATAGATTCTTCACTTCATTTCGTTTCGTTCAGAATGACAAGCATTTAGGATATTTAGGGAGGGGTTGATGGCGGCCAAGCCGCCATCAACCCCTCCCTTTGGAAAAACACGGAACAGCTTGTCATTCTGAAGCGAAGCGAAGAATCTATTAATTTTTTCCTGGACAGCAATAATTATCATATTAACAAAGTGACTAAAGTTTCGAGTGACTAAAATGTTTAAAATAAATAAATAAACTAATTCCAATAATCATCAAATTCCCTATCCCAAGGCTTCCGTAATGAGCAACTACATAAGAATACTCGCCTAAAAAGTCACCCCAGTTTCCGATATAAAGCAGGAATGCAATCACTGAAAAAATTATCAACTTGAAATTCTTTGAATAAAATAAATAGATCAAAATAAAAACTATTAGAGGTAATGAGTACATAAAGTGTTCAGTATCGGTAAGAACCAGATTTGGTATAATGCTTATTATCAGAAGAAACTCAAAAGTGAAGTTGAGAAGTGAAGGTCTGAAATTATTTACTGATCTCTCATGTCTGAGATTCCTCAAAACAAAAAACAGAATAAATAATGCTACCAATGCGACCAGCAATATCACATAAATCATTCCTGCATCAGCATAAATATACCTGACAAAAAGATTGTAGAATATTATGTGTATTGTATTCTGACTATCCAGAAAAGAGGCGTTATGCCTTACAATTGTATTTATCCATTCGAGATGTAAAGTAATGTTTTCCCCAAATTCCACAAACAGAGCAGGAATTAAAAATCCGATCATTAATCCGGCAGTCATACTTAAAAGAGCGATGTTTTTTTTCCTGATAAGTAGCAATGGTATTAATACAATAAAATGTGGCTTTATCAGTATGATCAGAGCGAGAAGCAATCCTGCAGATTTTTCCTTATTGCTGAGGATTAATTTAAGTGTGGAAAGGAGAGCAAACAGCAGGAGCAGATTGATATTTCCCAAATGTAGTTCTCTGAATAAATGTCCACCGGCTATAATTGCAGCAATGATCAGTATAGAAATACTATCCTGCATTTTATCCCCAAACACTTCTCTCCATATTTTTTTTGATGCGATGATAGTTAGACTGATGAAGCATGTGCATATCAGGTAATAAATCAGTTTTGCATAAAAATAGGGCAATAATGAAAATGGAATAAAAATTAATAAAGACAATGGAGAATATTTATAAAAGCCGGAACTTAATCCAAATTGCTGGTGATAAACAGGCTCACCCTGAAGAAATGACTTTGCTGCCAGGTAGAAGACCTTAAAGTCATTCATCCAGAATCTTCCGTTAATGTTTTGAAGCACCAAAAGTATTAGAAACAAGGATGTAACAATAATTACAAATCTTGTCTCACGGGGACTAAGATGTTTTCTAATCCAACTCTTACTCATCTTCAAAAAAAGTCATTTTATTCTGCTAAAATAGGGAAATAATTATTAATTACGGATTACGAATTGTATTTATTAAGCATTAACACATTATCAAATTTCTTTCTTTTCGACCTTTTAACCTTTCGACCTTTTAGACTTTTTTATTATCTTTGAAGAAACAAATCCTTAATTATATTTACCGTGAAAAAGATACTTTTTACCATTAGCCTTATTTTATGTTTTGGGATTTTTATTTTAACAGCTCAAACAACAGGTTCTAAAACAGCTCTTGATGTAAGTGGCGGAAGTCATTATGCTGATATTCCGGATGCTCCCAGCCTAAATCCTATAAATGAAATTACTGTAGAAGCCTGGATTAATTCCTTTTCATTTGGCATCAATGCATGGACTAATAACATTGTGAATAAGGAGGATTGGGATGTTTTTCAGGCCGGATATACTTTGCGTTGCGGGGATAATGGTAAGCTATCATTTAATTTATCCGGAGCCACAGTATGGCGTGAAGCAGTTTCAGCCTCATTGATGCAGATTAACACCTGGTATCATGTTGTAGGATTATTTGATGGAGACTCTATTAATCTGTATATCAATGGTGAACTTGTCGCAACTGAGCTATATTCTGGTATTATGACACCCTCTGCTTACCCTGTGAGGATAGGAGAGATCACTTCGCCTGTTGGAGGCCAAAGATTATTTGATGGTATTATTGATGAGTTGAGGATATGGAATACAGCTCTGGATGTAAGTACGATAAGGGATTGGATGTGCCAAAAAATTACTCCTGCACATCCCGATTATGCAAGCCTTGGCGGATGTTGGAGAATGGATGAAGGTAGTGGTACGACTATTTATGATTTCAGCCCGAATGCTAATAATGGAGTATTAATAAATAACCCACTATGGGTTAACTCAGGTGCCAGTATTGGCGATAATAGTGTTCATGTATATGCAGCTCCTTTTGATCTCGCAATTGATTATCAGGGAGCAGATAGTCTGGTACTTAATAATGTTACTGGAAATCCTGATGGAATACACCTGATCAGTTTTGATGGTTCTCAAAATTCTCTGAATATACCACCTACCTATAATGGTATGGATACAACTCACTACTGGAGTGTTTTTATGTTGGGAGGCACAACCCCTTCTTATGATCTTACTTATTATTATAGTGGAGGAGCATTGCGTGGCGCCTGTGGAGTTGGAATGCTTGGCAGAGTGGATAATTCAGTTATGATGTGGAATGATCTGAATGCAACACATAATGTAACAGCTCAGACTTTAATGAAGACATTAACCACAAGCCAGGAGATCTCTATTGGATTTACCGGTGCTGCAAATATATATACCAGCGATCCAACCATTTTCTGCGATGGCGACAGTGCACTTCTGGTAGCTGATTCTGCCCTTAGTTATCAATGGTTTGTGAATGGTACACCGATACCGGGAGCCATCAATAAAACCTATTCTGCCTATACTTCCGGTGATTATTTTCTGGTTGCAGTTGTTGGAACTTGTATTGATACTTCTTATAGTATTACTATTAACGTTTACCCAATGCCAAATGCAGATGCAGGTACTGATGGAACTATCTGTCCCGGAAATATTGTAACATTAACTGCCTCAGGTGGTGTTGCCTTTGTATGGAATACAAATCCACCACAAACTACGGCCTCGATAATTGTTAATCCAACTACACAAACAACCTATTATGTGTCAGTTGTCGATAATATCTGCATTGATGTTGACAGTGTTACGGTTTTTATGGCACCTTTGGTTGATCTTGGGTCTGATACAACAATAAATCCGGGCGCAAATATAATATTAGATGCAGGAGCTAATTACATAACTTATCTCTGGTCAGATGGCTCTTCAGGCCAATACCTGATAGTAAATGCTGCTGGTACTTTCTGGGTGCAAGTAGCATATCCCGGAGGATGTGTAAGCAGCGATACCATTGTGATTAATATTGGTTATAGAATAGAAGGTAATATCGTTTATAAGAACGCAGCTACTACTCCAATAAATAATACAAAACTGATACTTACAGATGATGTTGGCAACAAAATGGATTCACTGATAACAGCTGCTGGTGGTGATTATTTGTTTGCCAACCTGAGTAATGGATATTATCATACCATACCAATATGTGCAAAGCCGTGGGGTGGTGTTAATTCAACAGATGCTCTTGCTATTATGAAACATTTTGTGGGATTAATTTATTTGTATGGTTTAAATGTTGACGCAGGAGATGTAAACAATACATCTTATGTTAATTCTGCTGATGCTCTGATGGTACAAAAGCGCTATCTGGGTATGATAAATTCATTTCCTGTTGGCGACTGGGTTTTTGAAAACAATACCTTGCCCTTACAGGGTGTGAGTATTATTAATGATTTTTATGGACTCTGTTATGGAGATGTAAACGGATCATATATTCCTCCATTAAGTAAACTGTCACCTTCAGTTTACCTCGAATCACAGAGTATTATTGATGTTGACTTTAATGAAATAATAAACCTGCCATTAACTGTTGAAGCACCAATGAATGTTGCAGCCATTTCACTTGAGTTATTCTATCCGGAAGAGTTGATCGTTATTAAAGACGTGAGCCTGGGTAAGAATTCAAATGAAGAGGTATTATTTCATTGTAATAATGGTATTCTCAGAATTTCGTGGTATGACATAAAGGGTGTTGCCATTAATGCAAATGAGGTTCTTCTGAACATAAGTGTCCGCTTAAACAATGATCATAATTTCCCAACTGATGATTTTCATTTTATTTTAGGACATAACAGTGAATTTGCGGACTCCAATGCTCAGACTATCAATGATGTGAAGCTGAATATGCCAAAACTGCAAATCAAAAACGCTTCAAAAGAAAATTATCTTGGATATAACCACCCTAATCCTTTATCATCTTATACCCAGTTTGAATATGGTTTAGCTGAACCCGGATTTGTTTGTTTGCAAATATTTAATGTCCTTAGTGAACAGGTAGCTATTCTTGTGAATAATAATCAGGAGAAAGGGATTCATAAAGTGAACTTTGATGCCTCCGTCCTTAAGCCTGGAAATTATTTTTATACTATTGAAGTTTCAGGTAATACGTCCAGCTTTACCACCACGAGGTGGATGCAGGTGAATTAGACGTTCAATGGTTTGATCGTTTAATTGTTAAATAGTATATTGTTTCGATTGTTG
>JAIOTT010000175.1 GCA_021106655.1 Bacteroidales bacterium | reverse complement strand
CAATGAGTAAGCCCCTTGCTAAACCGATCTCAACTGTTCCTTCATCATTATTGAAGGCCGGGAGTGATCCTATTTCAACAAAACCATCACGATTTGATGTGTAATATTGAGTTTTTACGATATCAGCCTTTCTTGTCAACACAAGGTATTCTTTAGGGAAGAAAAGGAAACTCTCGTCGGTAATTGAGGCAGAGCCTGGTATCAATGTCATCGGATTTACTGAAGTAAGTAAAAAATCCTTAAGGTCAATAACCTTATCTGATCTGTTATAAATCTCAACAAAATCATTTCCTCCAACAATATAATCCTTTGGATTAAATAATATTTCGTTTATTACCACATCCATATAATCAGGAAGAGATGGAAAAGCAAATTTAGTGCTGCTGTATAGGGGCAAAATGTTCCCTACACAATCTGTAATAGTATCAGTAATAGATAAATGATAAATAATTCCTGGCAATAAGGTGTCGTTTAAATGTAGAACAACAGAAGAAAAATCCGGGCTAAGAGGAATAATTTGTTCGGCGACTCCTATACCGTAGTCGATAGAATAATTTGAAGTATTTAATAGGCTAAGGCTGTCAACGGCTTCATTGAAATAAAGGCAAATAGCTGATTCATTAATAATCCCTATTCTTAATAAACCCGGTTCATCATAATCCGGATTATTTGCATACACAGAATTTCTTTTGCCCGGCGTTCCTCCTTCCATATCAACTGATGCTCGCCAATTTGTTTTACCTCCACAAGGATTATATGGATCAATTTGTTCTATGGACCATCCGCCATCTTCTTTATATGTATCACTATACCATGATTTTGTATATGATACTGTTGAAATAATATTATTCATTTCATTTCTCAGAATCACTGTAGTACCATCATTGCTTAAGGATGTGGAAGAAGTTAATATCTCTGCTAATTGTCCGTAAAAGCGTAATAAATTATCCTTACAAATTATCAAAAACCCTTGTGGTTCAATTATAATATCAGGAAAAGTTTTACTGCTGTTGCTGAATTCCAGCTTCCAGTTGTTAAGGTCAATAGGGAATGATGTTGTATTAAATAACTCAATGTATTCAGTCACAGGTAATTCTCTAGGTGGATCCGGATCAGCCATTATTTCATTGATCACAATATCAAATGCTTTTACTTTATAATATGAAAACAGACCATATTCTTCATCCAAAATATTGCCTGCTAGATCTTTAAGGTTCATAATCTTGATAGTATTAATAATACCATTTAAAAAGTTATCCGAAAATGTTAAGTTGACTATTGATAGATCAGATGAATTTATGGAAGCAACAACCGGCTCTCCGATTCCATTATCAACAAAATAGTTTGATAGTGTTTCCGCTGAAATTGAGTTAAGACTTTCTGAAAACCGAATACTTATTTCATTTGGTGTAACTGCTTTAATATTTATTAACTCCGGTGGTGTTGTATCAACTATAACAGGCCCGGCATAAAAGTCATCAAAATAAAACTTACTCGCATTGCTGGAAGTATATTTGCAAAACACTCCCATGTATGAGCTATTTTTGTATATAGTATCAAATCCTTCACCCTCCTGATAGTAATTTTCTCCTCCTGTATCATCGCAAAACAATTTCCAATTTCCGATATCATCTCTGATTACTTTTACACGTAATTGATTAACAGAATTTCCGGTATTGGTATTAATCCCTTTTATTATTTCTGTAATAATACTGTTTGATTGTCTGAATAATACAATATTATCATCACTGCTACCGACCTGAACAAAATACCCGTTTAAAGGTCCTTCCAGATCTTCTGAATCAGAAACAATATAGATTCTTGAATGATTATTATCAGAACTGTTAAATGATTGCTTTATCCAAAATTGCCATTCAGTATTTAAAACAGAAATGTTTTGTGTTGACAAGCTGGATGTATCACTTCCACTGGATTTCAGGTGTAGTTGCATTAGAGAGTTAATCTCAAAATGATGCTCATCACCTGACCATTGCGGATTGTTGATGAAGTCCCCATCGGAGAAATCATCGCAAACCTGTGCTGATAAACACAGAGGGAAAAGACAGAGAATACAGAGTTTTTTGATCATGAGTTTAATGTTTGGCAGATAATTAATATTCCATCCCTATGGGATTTTTATAAAAAGAATCAAAAATCGGATTATTCAATTATTGATTAGTATAAAAAAAGCCCAAAAGGTAATCATCCTGATAATTGAATTATCAGATTAAGTAAGAACATAATAAATATTGTGGAGTGAAATCTTAGACCAGAGGTTTACTATCAGTAATTGGTTCAGAAGCGATCTCATTATCTTCTCCTGAAGCATCTTCGACAATTTCGGTGGTTTGCCGTTTAAAAAATTTTCTTTGGAAAATTATGAGAGAAATAACACCGATTGAAATTGATGAATCTGCGACATTAAAAACCGGTCTGAAAAAAATAAACTTCTCAGATCCCCATATCGGAATCCATTTCGGGAAGTAGCCTTCTATTATAGGAAAATAGAACATATCCACAACTTTTCCATGAAGAAAAGAATCACTTCCTCCATCTTTTGGTAGAAAAGTTGCGACCTGATAAATGCTGTCGCTGAATATTATTCCATAAAAAGCACTGTCAATAATATTTCCGATTGCACCAGCCAGGATTAATGAAATACATAGGATCAGGCCAAATGATGTTTTCTTTTTTGTAAGATCATATAAATACCAGCCAATTGCAATAATTGCAATAATTCTGAAAAGGCTTAATGCAAGTTTGCCAAATTCACCTCCGAACTTCATCCCAAAGGCCATTCCTTCATTCTCAGTAAAGTGAATAATAAACCAATTGTCAAAAATATTAAACTCTTGTCCCAAATACATATGGGTCTTGATCCATATCTTTAGACTTTGGTCAATCAACAAAATAAGAAAAATAATGAAAAGAGGCTTTTTCAAAATACTAAAGCTGAGTTTAAAGGGGATTATAATTTGTGCTTGCTTATAAATTTTATATAAATGAGAGAGTTGATTAAGGGTTAGATTAATTTCTCCCGGGCGACTGTTTCAGTTTAGCATCGATACATAGTGTAGCATGAGGTACACTTCTCAGTCTTTCTTTAGCAATTAATTTCCCTGTTGCTCTGCAAATACCATATGTTTTGTTTTCTATTCTGATAAGAGCATTGTCCAGTGAGGTTATGAACTTTTGTTGTCGTGAAGCAAGCCTGCTGTTTTCTTCTTTAGACAAAACCTGATATCCTTCTTCAAGAACTTTGAAGGTTGGTGAAGTATCATTGGTTCCGTGTTCATTATTGTTTGTATATGCGTCTGTAAGCATTTTTAGGTCATGTTGGGCTTTCTCAAGCTTATGTAGAATAAGAGTTTTAAATTCTTCCAATTCTTCATCAGTATATCTTGTTTTTATAGTGTTTTCCGGATCTTTCATAGCATAAGATATTTAAGTAGTAATACAATCTGTTTAATGTTTTTTAATGCTGACTTTAGTTTTTATGTTATCAATTAATTCAACTATAATAGCATCATTGTTATCAATTTCTTCAACCAAATTTAAAGTAACAGCTAAAATCTCTGTACAAATATAAGAAATATTATTTGTCACTGCCAAATTTATTTCATCATGTTTCAACACATTAACGTCAATCTTATCTGTTACCTCAAAGTCTTTATCTTTTCTGATGTTCTGAATTCTGTTGATAAGCTCTCTGGCTATTCCTTCCTGTTTTAATTCATCTGT
Source organism: Bacteroidales bacterium (assembly GCA_021106655.1). Classification (GTDB taxonomy): domain Bacteria; phylum Bacteroidota; class Bacteroidia; order Bacteroidales; family SMBSF77; genus SMBSF77. The sequence continues at coordinate 5,651 of JAIOTT010000175.1, read as the reverse complement.
GATAGTGATATCCATAGCAACAGAGAGGGAATCCATGTTTGTGATCAACCATCCCGGAATATCTTCTGTGCTGATCTCAACATCCGACAATAAAATTTCTATTTTATTATCCTCAATATTAAGAATATAATTACCATTTTGTTCTAATTGAACAATGTCTTCTCCGCTAAACTTATTGATCTGTGCAGCAACTTGTTTCATTAACTTACCATACTTTGGGCCCAAAGTTTTAAAGTTAGGCTTAACTTTTTTAACAAGTATGTTTGAGTCATCTGATAAATATTCTATATCTTTCACATTTACCTCTGATAAAATTAATTCTTTAACAGCTTCAAGTTGTTCTTTAAATTTTTCACTGTTTACCGGGATCATGATTTTATTCAAAGGCTGACGAACGCGGATATTTGATTTTTTACGTAATGACAATACCATTGAAGAATACTTTTGAGCAAGTTGCATCCTTTCTTCCAGATCTTTATCAATAAAACTATCATTAGCCACAGGGAAATCTGTAAGGTGAACAGATTTAACATCAAGTTTTTTTGTGATATTATTAAGATCTCTGAACAGATTATCCATAAAGAAAGGTGCAATCGGGGAAGCTAGTTGAGCAACCACCTTCAGACAATTGTATAAAGTTTGGTATGCTGCAATTTTTTCTTCTGAATAGCTTCCTTTCCAGAACTTTCTTCTTGAAAGTCGTACATACCAGTTGCTCAGGTGGTCATTAACGAATTCCTGTATAGCTCTTGCAGCTTTAGTGGGTTCATAATCATCAAGGTATTCATCAATATTCTTAATAAGAGTATTTAATTCTGAGATTATCCATTGATCGATCTCCGGTCGATCTTTTACAGGGATCTCATCTTCAGAATAATCAAAACCATCAATATTAGCATAGAGTGCAAAGAAAGCATAGGTATTATGCAAAGTACCAAAAAACTTACGTTGTATCTCTGTTACTCCTCTAAGGTCAAATTTCAGATTGTCCCATGGTTGTGCGTTAGAGATCATATACCAACGTGTTGCATCAGGGCCATATTTTTCAATAGTTTCGAAGGGATCAATTGTATTTCCAAGGCGTTTTGACATTTTATTGCCATTTTTATCAAGTACCAGTCCGTTTGCAACACAAGTTTTGTATGATACAGAGTCAAAAAGCATTGTAGCAATAGCGTGCATGGTGAAGAACCATCCCCTTGTCTGGTCTACTCCTTCGGCAATAAATTCTGCCGGGAAATTATTTTCGAATTCTTCCAGTTTCTCAAAAGGATAATGTGATTGAGCATAAGGCATAGAACCGGAATCGAACCACACATCAATCAAGGCGGGATCTCTATACATTTTTTCACCTTTTGGCGACACAAGGATTATTTCATCAGCAAAAGGTCTGTGAAAATCAAAAGTCTCATAATTTTCAGTTGAGTTATCACCGGGGATGAAATTCTTAAACGGGTTTTCCTTCATAAATCCCGCTTCCATACTTTTTTCTACTTCAGATTTTAATTCTTCGGCAGAGCCAATACAAATCTCTTCACTTCTGTCGTGTGTTGTCCAGATTGGCAAAGGAACACCCCAGAATCTTGACCTTGAAAGGTTCCAGTCGACCAGGTTATCCAGCCAGTTACCAAAACGCCCGCTTCCTGTTGCCTTTGGTTTCCAGTTTATTGTATTGTTAAGCTCTATCATTCTATCCTTGTAGGCTGTTGTTTTTACAAACCATGAATCCAAAGGATAATAAAGAATAGGCTTGTCAGTCCTCCAGCAATGGGGATAGGAATGTTCATATTTCTCAGTTTTGAAAGCCCTGTTTTCTTTTTTTAACTTGACGATAATCTCAATATCAACACTGTCAGATGTTTTCTGATCCATATTCGGATCATATTCGTTTTTAACGTATCTTCCTGCAAATTCACCCATCTCTTCCACAAAACGTCCTTGTTTATTCACCATAGTAAGTGAACCAAGGCCATATTGCTGATTCATTCTGAAGTCATCAGCACCAAAACTAGGGGCAATATGAACAATACCGGTTCCTTCCTCCGTAGTTACAAAATCACCAGTCACCACTCTGAAAGGATCACCATCTTCCGGTTGAGCATAAGGCAATAATTGCTCAAATCGTATACCTTCCAGCTTACTACCTTTAAACTCCTGAATAACTTTAAATGGAATCCCTTTTTGACCTGTCTCATAATCTTCGAGATTAAGATCAGCATTCTTTTCAGGAAAATACTTAGAAAGTAATTCGCTGGCAAGTATTACAGTTATTGGCCGGGCAGTATAAGTATTATAAGTTTGTACTTCCACATACGTCATATTTTTCCCGACTGCCAGAGCTGTGTTTGATGGTAAAGTCCATGGAGTTGTTGTCCATGCAAGAAAATACGGTTCGCCAAAAGCATCCTTAAACAGGAATTCAGATTTTTCGTTTTTTACAACTTTAAATTGTGCTACCACAGTATTGTCCTTAACCATACGGTAACATCCCGGCTGGTTAAGTTCGTGCATGCTCAGTCCGGTTCCTGCAGCAGGAGAATAAGGCTGAATAGAATATCCCTTATACAAAAGACCCTTTTTGTATAATTTGGATAATAAATACCAGACAGTCTCAATGTATTTGTTATCCAGGGTGATATACGGATCATCCAGATCCACCCAATAGCCAATCTTTTTAGTCAGTTCATCCCAGAGGTCTTTATATTTCATTACCCCTGTACGACAGGCTTCATTAAAATCTAAAATAGAAATATTCTTTCCAATATCTTCTTTAGTAATACCAAGAGTTTTCTCGACTGCAATTTCAATAGGTAATCCATGTGTATCCCATCCTGCTTTACGTTTTACGTAGTATCCTTTTAGAGTTCTGTAGCGGCAGAATATATCCTTTAATGCTCTTGCCATCACATGGTGAATACCGGGAATACCATTTGCAGAAGGAGGACCTTCGTAGAATACAAAGGGTTTTCCATCTTTACGATTTTCCAGGCTTTTCTCAAATATCTTGTTCTCTTCCCAAAAATCCAGAATCTTATCTCCAATCTCAGGTAAACTAAGCCTCTTATATTCAGTATATTTATCTCTCATTGAGCTAATAATTTATTGCATGTTTTCGAAGCTGCAAAAGTATAAAAAAAACCTTACTTTTGACTCTCATTCAAATCCAAGGTTTTTTATGAAGTTTTCGGAGATAATAGGTCAGGAGAAAATAAAGAAACAACTGATTCAAACTGTTAAAAATAACAGGGTTAGCCATGCTCAATTATTTTTTGGACCGGAGGGTGCTGGTAAGCTTGCATTGGCTGTTGCATATGCACAGTACATTAATTGTGAAAATAAAACGGAAAGCGATTCCTGTGGTCAATGCTCCTCATGTCTTAAATACGAAAAACTTATACACCCCGACCTGCACTTCTTTTTTCCAGTTTCCAAAACCAAAAAAGTTAAAGAAAGCGAAAAGCCTCTTAGCGACATGTTTATGGGAGAGTGGAGGGAGCTATTGACTGAGAACGATTGTTATATATCTTCTGCTGAATGGTACCAAAAAATCGATATCGAAAAAAAACAAAGCATTATCAATGCAGCCGATTGTGCTAAGATCATCGAAAAATTCAAATATAAAGCCTTTGAAGCCGAATATATAGTTGTGATAATCTGGATGGCTGAGAAAATATTTCATGCAGCAGCACCCAAGATACTCAAGATAATTGAAGAGCCGCCAGAGAAAACCTTATTCATTCTGATATCCGGGGATCAGGATAAAATTCTCCCCACTATATTATCCAGAACACAACTGGTTAAAATACCGAAAGTCCCTGACGAAGAACTTATCAACAGTATAAAGTCATCATATAACTATACTGATGAGGAAATAGAAAATGCAGTTTTCCTTGCTGAGGGAAATTACAAAACAGCTCTTAAACTTATTGAAGAAAGTGAAAATGAAAATTTCTACTTTGTAAAATTTCAGGAATTGATGAGACTTTGTTTTACAAGAGATTTAATAAAAATCAATGCCTATATTTCCGAAATAACAAAATTAAACAGGGAACAGCTTAAGAGTTTTTTTCAATATGCCTTACACATTACAAGAAATTGCCTGTTAATAAATTACAATGGGATTGAAAATGTGAAGCTAAGCAAAGAAGAGAAGAATTTTCTTGTAAAATTTTCCCCTTTTATTAATTCAGCCAATGGGATACAATTTGCAGAAGAATTTGAAAAGGCATTATTTCATATTGAGAGGAACGCTTATGCTCCCTTACTCTTCATGGACTTATCACTGACTATAAGTAAATTACTAAAAATTAGTCCATCTGCTTAATTTTCTTTAAATTTGCAATCAGTAACAGATAGGAGAAGCGTTTACGCTTCGCCAAATTAATAACATCGAAGCGAGGACGCTTCGATGAACACGGTATTAAGTACTCATTACTTGATACTCAGTACTCAATACTAGAAAAAAAATGAGCGAAAAATATATAGATCCTGCAAAGGGTGCATTTGAGTCACGGGGATGTTGCAATGTGCCCAAATTATACCATAAAAACGACACACTTTTTCATCACGGATGTAGCAAGCTTGATAGTTTTAACTGGCTTAAAGATATTGCTATTCCGGATAATAAACCGTCTTTTGATTGTGTTGAAGTAAGATTTAAAAACAGCAGGAAGGAATTCTTCAGAATACCTGAAGATGTCCCTTTTTATATTGGTGACATAGTAGCTGTTGAATCTTCCCCGGGACATGATATTGGAATAATCTCATTAACCGGAGAGACAGTCAGGCTCCAGATGAAGAAAAAAAATACAGACCCAAAGTCAGAGGATATAAAAAAGGTTTACCGTAAGGCACGACTGACAGATATTGAAAAGTGGGTGATTTCAGTGGAAGAAGAATCCCGCACCATGTTTAAAGCCAGGAAACTTGCTGTAGATCTGGAGCTGGAAATGAAAATTAACGATGTTGAATACCAGGGCGATAATACCAAAGCCGTTTTTTATTATACTGCCGAAGAGAGAGTTGATTTCAGGGAACTGATAAAAGTTCTTGCCGAAGAGTTTAAAGTTCGTATTGAAATGCGTCAGGTAGGTGTACGTCAGGAAGCAAGTCGCCTTGGGGGAATCGGTTCCTGTGGGCGTGAACTTTGCTGTGCAACATGGCTTAGTAATTTTAAATCTGTTACCACTAATACTGCACGCACACAACAACTCACACTTAACCCACAAAAACTTGCCGGGCAGTGTGGAAAATTGAAATGTTGCCTGAACTTTGAATATGATACATATGTGGATGCGATCAAGAAATTCCCAAAGCCCGAGATTGTCCTTAAAACGAAAAAAGGTGTTGCTACACACCAGAAAACAGACATTTTTCAGAAACTGATGTGGTATTCATATGTTGAAGATCCTTCAAACCTGCATGTAATTCCTTTAAAAAAGGCCCAGGAAATTATTGAGATGAACAAGAATGGTAAATTCCCCGAAAAGCTGGAAAATTATGCTTTTGTGAAGGAAAAGAAAACTGATTTTGAAAATGTAGTCGGCCAGGATGACCTGACGCGTTTTGACAAATAAATCATATCCTTATTGTAAGAGTTTAAAGAAATGCCACAAAAACACCAAAACACAAAATTCCACAAAACAGTTCAT
>JAIOTT010000007.1 GCA_021106655.1 Bacteroidales bacterium | reverse complement strand
AGTGTTTGGGATGATAGGGGGAGATGCTAACAAAGATGGTGTTTTAAAATACAGCGGACCTGCAAATGATCGTGGTCCGGTTTTGCAGTATATTGTTAACCAAAGCGGATCAAGCAGTATTACAACAACTGTTTCAGGGTATAGAGGAGAAGATATGAACATGGACAATGTCATTAAATACAGTGGTCCTGGTAATGATCCATCTCTCATTGTTCAAAACCTGGTAGGATTGACTAGTTCAACTTCAATTACAAGTGTGTACAATTCTATTGTTCCACATGGCATTACTCCATTTCAATGTGGTGACACATTGCTGGATCAAAGGGATGGACAAAAATATACCACTGTTCAAATTGGTTCCCAATGCTGGATGGTAGAAAACCTGGCATATTTGCCTTCGGTTAGTTCTTCACTTTACGGTTCAATTTCATCACCATATTATTATGTTCATGGTTATCAGGGGACAAGTGTTTCTGCAGCTAAAGCAACAGGTACTTATAAGACATATGGTGTGTTGTATAACTGGATTGCTGCAATGGATGGTGAGGCAAGCAGCGATAGTGTTCCAAGTGGTGTGCAGGGTGTATGTCCTGATGGTTGGCATCTACCTGCTGATGAAGAATGGAAGATATTGGAAGGTGCTGTTGATAGCCAGTATGGTGTTGGCGATCCGGAATGGGATGGAACAGAATGGCGCGGCTCAGATGGAGGTGGTAATTTAAAAGAAACAGGAACAACTCACTGGAATTCTCCCAATACCGGAGCTACAAACAACAGTGGTTTTATTGCTCTGCCTGGCGGTTACCGTGGAAGCTTTGGCTCATTGTACCCCCTGGGCAGCTACAGCTACTTTTGGTCTTCTACAGAGTTCAATAGCTCTAAGGTCTGGTATCGGCGTTTATCATACGCTAACACTAATGTGGGCAGGAACAACGGTGAAAAGTCGCCTGGAATCTCTGTCAAATGCTGTAAGGATGGCTCTTGAATGCCGCAACCAACACAATCAGATGCAGGCCCTGATTCGTTGAATATTGTTGGAGATTCAATCGCTCTCATGGGTAATACAGCTGTCGAGGGCCTGGGTTTATGGACAATCCTTAGCGGAACAGGAGGAAGCTTTGCTGATTCAACGAACCCTAATACAAGTTTTTATGGTATATCTGATAGCACATATGTTTTGGTATGGACAATAAGCAATAACTGTGGAAGCTCCCTGGATACTGTAATAATTGGCTTTGCATCCCAGGCATTTTTCTGTGGAGATATGTTAAATGATGTGCGTGACGGACAGAACTACAGCACTGTACAGATAGGTACACAATGCTGGAAGGCGGAAAACCTTAATATTGGTATAAGGATAAACGGAAGTAGCACCCAGTATAACAACGGAACAATAGAAAAATACTGTTATAACAACAGTACAGCATATTGCGATACTTATGGTGGACTATACCAGTGGAATGAGATGATGCAATTTGTAACAACACCAGGTGCACAGGGAATTTGTCCGGGTGGATGGCATATCCCAACAGATGATGAATGGAAAGTACTGGAAGGTAATGTTGATAGTCAGTATGGTGTTAGTGATCCGGAGTGGGATCAGACAGGAGACCGTGGTTTCGATGCAGGCCTGAACCTGAAATCCAATACAAGCTGTAACTATGGTGGTAATGGTGTTGATTTATATGGGTTTATATGCTTACCTTCCGGTTTTCGTAGCTACGATGGATATTTTGTAAATATTTATAATTCCACCTACATTTGGACTTCAACCGATTATAATACTTCCACTTGCCGGTCCAGAAATTTAATTTATAATAATGCCGGGATATATAGATCAGGAAATAGTAAAAGTTTCGGTAATAGCGTTCGTTGCCTGAAAAATTAAAATCAGGTGTGCCGCCTAATATCACTTCATCTCTCATTTCAAACTGAGAAATAGTATTCTGTAAATTCACTCAAACAAGTTACCTGAATTTATAAGATAAAAGGGATGACAGCTTTTCGCTCTGTTGGGTAGCTTGCAAATTTCTCTTTATACCACATATGATGATCTAAGGCTCTGGGAATAAGGTTGCAGCAAGTCCAGATAGCAAAACACAGTGTGGGCAAACTCCATGCAATAATGGCAAAACCTATCCATTCGATAATTTCACCAAAATGGTTTGGACATGAAATGTAATCAAATAGCCATTTTCCTGGGATTTGATAATCTGTGTTTTCTTTCCTCAGGGATATAAGTCTAAGGTCAGCCGATCGATTAATTGTCATTCCAATAAAGAAGATTAATAAGCCGATGAGAATATTAGGGCTGATAAATTTAATAGAGTCGTCTATTTGATATAGATACCCAAGAAAGTATCCGTTTAAGAATCCATTCATTCCATTAAATACTATTGCACTGAAAACTATTGTTATTGTCATTTTTTTCCCTTTTGTCCGCAAACGAAAAGGGAAGATAATTGTTCGATAAACGTAATGGAACAACCAAAGTGCAACGAGTAACCATGTCAGCCAGTTTTTCTCTGCAGGCCCCATTATTGTCATAATTGGGAAAATAGTAAGAGCCGGAAGTTCCATAATAAACCATCCGAGGCGGTTATCTATCATCTTACCCCATTTTTCACTCGAATGCCTGCCATATGGTGCTCTTACCTTTAGAAGCAATAACGTGACAAAAGTAATTATCCCTACCCCTATCCAAATATAAACCAGACTGTTAAATGAATTCATCTATTGTGATTTAAGCCATATGATGTCGGTAAAGATAGAAATTTAATCAACTAATTAGCGAAAGGTTTCTCGCAAAGCCGCAAAAGAAAACCTTCGAGTCAGCAAACTGATTAACCAGGATACTCATTGAATTCAACTAACTGCCGGACCAAACAAAGCATCCACTCATTTTAGCTTGTAGTCAGGGCTTTATTTTGTTATTTTTCAAGTTTCAAAAGATGAAGCTTGATACGTTTTGAGATAAGCTTTTTTACAGAATTAAGTAATAGGAAAACTTGCTATTAGGTAAATTATTCTTTACCTTTGCAATGATTTCAGAATGACATTAGTTAATGAAATGCTCTGAATTATACCGGATTTTGAAAAAGGATGGTTGGTATGCTGTTTCTCAGAAGGGATCACATATAAAGATGCGACACGATAAGAAATCTGGCATAATAATATTCCCAAATAATGGAAGTCAGGAAGTAGGTAAGGGGTTGGAGAAAAAATCATTAAAAGATGCCGGAATAATATGAGATCAATAGACTACATTACCATGAAGACAACAAAGAAAAAAATAAAATTGATTGTTGAAAAAACAGATACCGGGTTTTCTGCATATTCAAATAATTATCCGATTTTCACTACTGGAAGAACGATTCCTGAATTGATCAATAATGCATATGATGCTTCATGTCTTTTTTTTGAAGAAGAGAAGCTGGCAGTATCGCATGAAAATGTGAAATTCGAAATTGATTTTTCACAATTCTTTAGATATTATAAAGTGATTAACTCAAAGTTTCTTGCAGAGAGAATTGGAATGAATCCCACATTGCTGTCCCAATATGTTCAGGGACATAAGAAGCCTTCGGAAAGCCAGACCGAAAAAATATTGGCCGGGATACATCAGATCGGACTGGAATTATCGGAAATGAATCTTATTTACCACCGATAATCATGTACAGTATTTTAATTGACATTCAAATGCTAAAATGCTTAAATGATTTATGGAAATATTGTTAAATTGTTAGAAATGATTGCGATTGAGAACCTGTAAACTTGCGAACCAGCCTTCTAACCGATTTTCCATTAGCATATTATCACATTAACACATTAGAATATTAAAGTGCCGACTGATGACTGCCGACTATCCTGCCGCTGCTCCTGCCAACTCTCTTCGTGGGATGTAAGAGATTCGAACTCATGACCTCATGCCTGTCAAGCATGCGCTCTAAACCAACTGAGCTAACATCCCGAATTGGAGGGCAAAGATATGCAAAATTCGGGATTCTCAAAAAAATCAGTTGTTATCTTTTTGATTTAAGAAGTATTGCGAACAGAGCAGTAGAAGCAGATTGAGATGTGTCGTAGGCAGGAGCCTACGACTAACGGGGAATTATTCAAAATGTCTTAGAATCCTACTTCTATCCTCAATTTCTTTATCACTCTTGTGATACAATTCCACAAAAATAATTCTTTGTTCTGATTCGAAATAAGAGTAAATAAGACGCAAACCGGAATTTGCTCCATGCCCTTTCAAACTTTTACAAGCAATCTTTTTAACCTTTACCACACAAGTCTCAATGCCCAATCCATCTATCCTATAGCTAAAAGGAGGACTTTGCCCGGGTTCATCATTAAGATCTTTTTTCAGCACTTCCAAATCATCATTCAATGACCGAAACCTTTTTAGTAATTTCTTCAAGTCCTTACGAAATTCAGGCAGATCCTCAAAAATAACATTACTCATTTTCTTCATACACTCTTACTGAATATGGTGGCCGGCGGTAAAAAACCAGTTCGTAATCTATCAATTCATTCTCCTCAGTTGCTCGCCAGGGCTTGTCGTTATGCGAATAATTACTGATCATACTTGCTGACCAATCGGAAAAACGGTCAATCACCTGGTCAATCACTTCTTTTTCGGCAGCACTCATCTTTGAGAGATCAGCCCTTTTCAAAGGTAAATACCGGGTTTGAGGATAGCCATGATACTCAGTTTTTATTCGCTGCAGCTGACCATCTTTTATCATTAAATTGAATACCTGATCCAACTCCTGAGGAACAGGGCCAAAAGGTAATTTACTGTACCTGGAACCTGT
>JAIOTT010000451.1 GCA_021106655.1 Bacteroidales bacterium | reverse complement strand
TACATACCATCATATGTAGTGGTAGTTGAATACTCTGTATTAATCACAGTTACTGCTGCACCTTCTAAACCATTCCAAATTATCAAGTTGTTTTCAACTGAAGGTGCGAGTACTGTTCCTTGAATCATTCCTATTTGCGGGGTATCAATTGTTACATCAAGCTCTTTTGGTTCTTCGGTACAACCGCTAATAAAGAATATAAATGGTATTAAAATTTGCAATGTTGAATTTTTCATCATGTCTGTTTTATTTGATAGTAAATGCGTAATTTATTATAACTTACTTAAAAAGAATTAATAATATTAATAATGCTGTTTGCTATTTGATGCTGTATCCAGAACTGGATATAGATTCTAATATATTTCTACTTCTTGTTTGAATTAATTACTTTTTGATTTTATTTGCTAAGTATATTTACAAGAGTTACTAATTCTCCTTTACTACCTTTCTTCTTATTCATAGTAATCTTATAAATAATCACATCAGTATCTGTACCACCATTGGAATAAACGGTTACTGTGTTCTTTACTTCAACATCAGTGTTGCCAGTATTAATAACAGGTGTTGTTACGCTATATAATGTTTTTGTAGCATGATCCCCAATTGTAATATTTGAAATCGGTAAATCCATGTCAACAGTTCCCTGGCCTTGTGCCCAACCACTAATAAACTCTTCTCTCAGATGGACTCTTTCAACCTGAACTTCTCCACCTAAATTTGAAACTCTAATATCCCATTGTATTGAACTACCACTGCTTACAGTTGTTGGTGAAATACTGTTATCAACTGAGATTGGCCCTGGGTCTTCTTTATCATCTTTCTTACATTGAGTGTTTAAGCTTGAAATAAACACAAGAATTAGTATAAATTTGATAATTTTAGTTAATGATTTCATTATATAAAGTTTGATTATTAATAGTATATGAATAAAAAAAATATTTTTAAGAAAGTCCAATATTTAATCAACATAAACACTTTGAAATTCAGTATCATTCAATATTCTATTTGTAATATCATCGAATACAACAATAAAATCAGTGTAGTATTTGTGATTAAATTTGTTTCTTTTCTTTTTGAGTTCTTTTTTACTAAGTGTAGGATAAAATTGCTGATATAACAGATCTAGTTGATGGAGAAAATCACTCAATTTTGAGGCATGAACACTAGTGTAATCCCTATCAAAAAGAATTTCATTATTATCATTGCTGATTAGCTTTATCGAAATATTACAATTCTGAGTAATCTTTCTTCCAGTACCATATATTCCAGCTTTGACTTCATGAAACAATTCGGTGATGTGAACTTCTAGAGTAATATTGGAATTATTATTCTGATTTAAAATCTTCGTTTCAAGGACTGTGTTTAATACTGTTTTAGCATATTTGTATATGTCTCCTTTCTTATCTTTTAACGGGCTACGCGGTTGGACTATTAAACCAGATCCTCTTACCAGGTTATTGGGTGCCTTACCAATATAAATCTTATCCGGACGATCATCAATTATATTAATTATTTTATTGTTTTTTGATGGGAGTGATTCATCAACAGTTTTGTTTCTCTCAATGTTTATATTTTGCGTATTTTCTGTAGAAAAAACTTCCTTGTATCCACTCTCATATATTATCATACAGACATCCATAATTAGAATATTTCTAATAGGCCCTTCTGGTTTCAGATAATTTTTATATTTTATGTTTTCAGAAGTTATCTCGATAATAGTTGACTCTATTTCGGAGCTATCATTTGTATAAATTATATCCTGTGTAAATCCATTAACGGACATAGTAAAAGCTATGCATAAACAAATTAGATTTTTCATAATACATAATTTTTAAGATTAATAACCTCCACTTGAGGCAGAAATAATGAGAACGACTAAAGATAAATTGATTGCAAAACCAATCCCGAAATTTGTCCAGACTTTTTTTGATTTTATTCGTTGAGCCTCTTGATTATAGCAATTATAGTAAGTTGTGTTTTTACTAAGATTAACGTCGGGAAATGTTAGACTACTCTCTAATGGAGGTGTCGTTGAACAAGCAACTGCAGGGATTAAACCAATAATAGGGCCAAATAATATTGTTGTAGCCGCAGTTCCTGTTCCAGCTCCTGTATATCCGGTATAATATCTAACAGCATCTTGTCGCCCTTTGAAACAAAGATCCTGATTATTTGAAGGATTAGTGTATGGTCCTTTTTCTATTTTTAGTGTGCCATTTTTCGGTATCTGTTCCTCTTTTGTCTTATCGGATTTTTTCTGATAAATTTCCTTTGTTCCATCTTCATAAATGATCATGAAAATATCTTTTAAAAAGATATTGCGAATTGGACCATTTTGCTGATCATAGTTTTTATATTTGACTGTTTCTGTTGTGATCTCAATAACTTTGGATTTTATTTCTCCTCCATCACTCTTATATATAATATCCTGAGCATTAATAATGCTGCTTAATGCAATTATTAAAATGAATGTAATCTTTCTTTTCATATGCACCTCCTGTTTTATTGAAAATTCTTAATGATATAAATTTAAAAGTTGTAAAATTTTTGCATTGATCAATGTTAAAACTTGAACCCACCCGATATTGTAACCCCACCAACGTCAACACTTTCGCCACCAGCACCTCCTTCACCATCAATTGCTCCATATGAGTATTTTAGTTCAAAGTAAACAAAGTTTAATTGAATTCCTGAAAAAATCTGTATTCCAAATGCATTATCAGAAACTTCATCGTAATAATGTTCACTATAATTACTGTAAGGGTCATAAACCGTCATTTCTAAACTTTCTTTGACTAAAAATAATCCCAGTCCAAACCCAAAATATGGCATTGCATTCTTGTTATTATTAATTCTGTATGCTCCAAATAAATACAATGGTACTATTGATATTTTCGCTTCAGCATCTTGAATTTGCAGACCGCCACTTGTAAATTGTAATGGATCTCCCGTCATTTTTAACCATTCAAATCCAAAACCTCCTCCAAATCC
>JAIOTT010000046.1 GCA_021106655.1 Bacteroidales bacterium | reverse complement strand
TTAAGGAAATTGTTGATAAACCCTACTATTTTCATAGTCTTGAAGATGCCCTACAGGAATCAGGGATACATTTGAAAGTGAAGTTTCCGGATGAAGCTCAGTTCAGGATTGCGCAGATAGGCCCTATGTTTATCACTGCAATTATTCTGATAATTCTGGTAATGATCTCATTTATAATGACTCTGAATTACTATATTAAGGAGAAGAGGATTGCTGAGAAAACCAGGGATTTTATTAATAATATGACCCATGAGTTTAAAACACCTCTTGCGAATATTGCTTTTGCTAATAATTTACTCAGGAAAAAAGAGTCTTTAACAATGTCTGATAAAGCAAAAAAATATATTGAAATAATTAAGGATGAGAATATAAAACTTCAGGTACAACTTGAAGATCTGTTACAAATTTCAGAACTGGGAGATACAGAGATAAAAAATAATGAAGAGGATTGTGATATTCATGGAATTATTGAAAAAGCTATAAATTCCTTTGACATGCAGATCACTGAAAGTGGTGGCCGTATTAGCAAAAGTTTCAGGGCTGAGAATGTTATTATGGTGGCAAACAAAATACATTTGAGAAATGTTATCTCTAACTTATTAGATAATGCCAATAAATATTCCAGTGGAAAACCAGAGATAAAAATAAATACATATAATCAGGCAAATAAGCTAATTGTTGAAGTCGAGGATAAAGGTATAGGAATAAAAGCTGAACATCAGACACATATTTTTGATAAATTTTATCGTGCTCCAAGTGGTGATATAAAACAGGCAAGGGGTTTTGGATTAGGCCTTACATATGTAAAAATGGTAATGGATGCAATTGGTGGAAAAATAGAAGTCAAAAGTGCGCCAGGAAAAGGCTCGACTTTTCGCCTGATTTTACAAGTTAAGTAAGATGATGTTCAATAAAATGCTATCTTTGTCCTTCTAAATTAATAAGTAGTCAGTCGCCAGTCGCCAGTAAGATTTTTCTGACTGCCTACTGCTTACGGTCGACTGCCGACTTACCCTACGAGTTTATGGAAAAAGTTAAAGTATTACTTGTTGAGGATGACCTTAATCTGGGATTTCTCCTGCTTGAATTTCTTGAATCAAATAATTTTGATGTTAAGCTGTACAAGGATGGGGAATCAGGGTTAAATGCATATAAAACAGGAAGTTTTGATTTTTGTATCCTTGATATAATGTTACCTAAGCTGGATGGCTTTTCTCTTGCAAAAAAAATAAAAGCTGAAAATAATGACATTCCGATTATCTTTCTCACAGCAAAGTCATTAAAGGAAGATAAGATAAAAGGATTTAAAATTGGCATAGACGATTACATCACTAAACCATTTGAAGAAGAAGAACTCTTGTATCGTATTAATGCGATTCTTAAACGGGTTGGTTTCAAAAACGACTCTATCAGGGAAGAAATTATAAATATTGGTACATTTTCTTTTGATGTTCAAAACCAGAATTTAATTTGTAAGGATATTGAGCGACGTCTTACTGTTAAAGAAAGTGAGATATTGAGATTGTTATGTCTTTCCAAAAATAAAATTGTTAAAAGAGATGATATTATGATCTCCGTTTGGGGTGATAATGATTATTTTATTGGAAGAAGCCTTGATGTGTTTGTTTCAAAGCTCAGGAAGTATCTGGAAAGTGATCCTGGTGTGAAGATTGAAAGTATTCCGCGTGCAGGATTGATACTTTCGGAAAAGTTGAGTGGTTGAGTGGTTTAGAGGGAAAACTCCTACTTACCTACTCAATAACTTAACTGTTAATTAAAAGAAATTAGTCCAATTTAATATATATTATGCCAACAACCATCCTTATAATAATATTAGTCATATTAATCTTTAACTACATCCTGGAGCGAGTTTTGGATTACCTCAATTCAACTTTGTGGACCAATGAACTTCCTTCGGAGCTTTCTGATATTTATGATGCAGAAAAATATAGCAAGTCACAGGATTATGAAAAAGTTAACCAACGATTTTCAATAATTACAGGCACGCTTTCTTTTGTGGCCATGCTGTTGATGTTGATATTTGGCGGTTTTGCATTTGTTGATCATTTTGTTAGGGAATATACAGTAAACCCAATATTAATGGCCCTTATGTTTTTTGGGATCTTAGGTCTGGCATCTGACATTCTTTCAACGCCATTTTCAATATACAGTACATTTGTTATTGAGGAGAAATTTGGATTTAACCGAACTTCACCAAAAACCTTTATGCTTGATAAAATTAAGGGCTGGTTTCTTGGGGCATTAATAGGAGGTGGGCTTCTTAGCCTGATAGTTTGGCTTTTTGAAATTGCTGGTAATTATTTCTGGGTGTTAGCCTGGGTGGCTCTAAGTATTTTTATGGTTTTTATGAATATGTTTTATTCAACATTAATAGTTCCATTATTTAATAAACAAACTCCTCTTGAAGATGGTGAGTTAAGGGGTTCTATTGAAGATTTTGCAAAGAGAGTTGGCTTTAAACTGGATAATATTTTTGTGATAGATGGTTCCAAACGTTCTAAGAAAGCTAATGCCTATTTCAGCGGGCTGGGAGCAAAGAAAAGGATTGTATTATATGATACTTTAATAAAGGATCATACAACAAATGAGCTTGTTGCTGTGCTAGCCCATGAAGTTGGTCACTATAAAAAGAAACATACCACAAAGGGTATGATATTTTCTATTATACAATCCGGCATAATGTTGTTTCTTTTATCACTTTTTATTCAAAAGGATTCTGTTATATCTTTATCGCTGGCCCAGGCCCTTGGTGCTGAAAATGCAAGCTTTCACCTGGGTATTTTGGCTTTCGGATTACTGTACAGTCCTTTATCCCTAATTATCGGGATTGGAATGAATATAGAATCCAGGAGAAATGAATTTCAGGCCGACCGTTTTGCGGGGGAGAACTTTAATATTTCTGCCTTGCAGGGTGCTTTAAAGAAACTATCAGTTAACCATCTTAGTAATCTTCGGCCTCATCCTGCTTTCGTTTTCTTTTACTATTCCCATCCACCCTTGCTTAAACGATTGAATGCACTGGGAAAACTGAAAGAATAAATATTTTTATTTCTTTTCCAGGATAAATGTTGTGAGCTGAAGATCATTATAAGAACTGATCTTGCCACTTGCAGAGGTAGAAATAATTTCATAGCCATTGCTTTTAAACCTGTTCAGTGTTGCTGCAATTGAATCTGCGTTATCAAGCCATTCATCAGTATATGATTGACGATATCCCCAAAGGTCAATTTCCTTGTGTTTAAAATTATCATATGAGATAATTATCCTTGATGCATCATCATTTGCACTTTCATAAACTCTCATGACTGCTATATCACCTCCAACAGATACACTCCCGGGTGTGAATGAAACTAATAAAATAATAAAAACTGCTGCAAAAACTCCAACAGATGTAAACAAACGAATACGATTTTTCATAGGATTAAATTTTTATGGAAATTGAGTTCCAGGATAATCTGTGAGGTTAACCTGTGGAATATTGGCAGAGAACTTCCTGTTGATCGCTTCAATAAAATGATTAGCAATAACAGCATATCCTCGAGGATTTAAGTGGTCACCACCCAACCCGAACAATCCACCTGTAATGTATTTTGTATTAAATCCCATGCCATCGAAAACCATTCCGTTCTCAAATTTTGTCAAATATGTATTCATATCAACCAGGGCAAGGGAGTATAGGTTAGCAATCTCGGCAATTTTATTATTATATCCGATAATAGCCTGATTGATGTTATCAATTTGAGACTCTATCAATGTGTATTGTTTAGGAATAGCTATCATACTTCCCCAAAAGGCACATTTAATTGAATCTTGCGGAACAGATAAAATTAATAGTTCATTGCTTTTTATTTGTCTAAAGGCTAGTACTCCAGGTACAGGCATGGTGGTGTCAGATATTACTAATGCATTAGGCCCAATAGTGAAGTTAATACGGTAATCTAATCCAAGTCCTTCCATAGTAGCATTATAAACAGCATAACCGGCATTTAATGCATCGACAGTATTTTGATCAGTTAAAACAAGTGCATTATAAGGAACTGTTGTAAAAACAGGAATTGATGTAATCTCAGGAATATTTGCTATAGCTCCTTTTGCTCCGTTTTTTGTAAGCCTGTTAACAACCGAATCCATTGCTGTTGAATAGTCTCCTACATCAGTAATGTCGTCACCTGTTCCTCCTGTTAATGCATAAAGTAAAACATCATTACTTCCTAACCATAAAGTAAAAAAACTAGGATTAATTATGGATACTTCATCTAAAACATAATTAACATTATCTGACTTAAACCTTGCATAAAAGGGATTAAAAAGACTGATTGGTGATATTGCATCAGTGGACTTAAGACCCGGTACCCCAACATTGTTAAAGGGCCCGTCATCTGCAACAGAATTAAATAATTGAGATTGCAGATCTGCCTGAGATGCATTAGGGTCAGAAGAAACAGCAGATAATGACACCTGGCCTAAACAATCTTGTTTATAACCGAGAATATATCTTGTATTGAACACAAACCCTGATGATGAAAATCTTAAGCCAACTCCATCTTCGGTTGGCATCATGGGCTGCTTAAACTCTCCTTGCATTCCAACTTTTTTAAACTGTTGTGCTAATATGCTGGGGTAAGAATATTTCTGTCCACTGGAAGATAGTGCTCCTGAGCTATAGCCAGCAGTTAGTGAATTGCCAAAAGCTAAATATGTCGTAAAATCTACACTGCCAGCGGTGGCATCAAAGTCATCGATCTCAGATTTGCAGGAAGTGATCAGGATAATGATCATTAAAAAAAATAAGTTTATATATTTCATGGTCTTAAGATTTTAATTAAAAACTATAGGTTACACCAATCCCTGGTATATACGACTGAGCTTTGTATCTTCCTGAGAAATTTTCAGGCTCGTATGATTTATCGGTTTCAAGGCCAAAAGTCTGAATGTATGAGAGGTCTATACAAAGCTTCTCAGTAGGTTTATACGTTAATCCTAGTGTATAGACAAGGGTGTTTAAGCTCACAGTCTCCGGATTAAAATATAAATCATTAGTTGGTGAGGGGTCATAATATCCTCCTGCCCTGATTATAATTTTCTCATTTAATTTATATTCTGCTCCAATCCTTACTATCCAGCTGTCTTTATATTCCCGTGGTGAACTTGAGTTTAAAAGGTCGCCACTCTCTTTGAATGTGAATGTCAGAGTATCGTAAGTACCCCACATTACCCAGTTAACTTCAGCTGCCAACATTAATTTTTTGTTTAGTTGATATGCCAGACCAAAATCAAGGTTTGCAGGTAATGGTAACTCAGCATTAAATTTATTAGTGGCAGGGATACTAGTGCTTAATGAAGCAGGAACTATAAATGTAGCATCACCATCTTCGACTTCCATCATTACTTTTGATCTGTAATCAACACCAAGGCTTAGTTTTTCATTTGCCTGAAAAAATACTCCAATATTATATCCATAGCTGCTGGTGCTACCTTCCAGGTTTGCTTCAGAATTATCATTATAAGGCAAAGCTTTATTGAGATCAACATTTCCTGTTACATAGGCAAAACCTGCTCCAATACCGAGTTTTTCATTAATTTGATACGACAAAGTCGGTTGAAAATAAACTGATTGTAATTTGATATTTTGAATAAGCATTTGCCCTGCCCAATCATCATCCCAAGTTGTTGATGACCCATATGGTATATAAATACCAAGGCCTACAGCAAGTTTATCAGACACTTTTGCAGCGCCATAGAAATAAAATGGAGTGCCAGTAGCATTATCAGTCTGCGCCTGATAATCAGATCCGCTTTTCTGAAAGTAAGCTGTAGAAAATATAGGGCTCACTCCCAGTGAAAAACTATATTTGCTCTCCATCATTGAAAGAGCACCGGGATTATAAAAAATAGAGCTTGCTCCAAATTTTAAAGGAGTTCCAATAAGCCCTATACCGGTTTGTTTTTGTCCTTGTAACCTTACCTGGTATCCTCCGGCCATTGCTGACACTGTGATGATCAACAGTACTAATAATAGTCCAATAAATTTCTTCATAGGCATAAATTTAATGTTAAAAAAAGATGCAAGGTAATATTTTTTTTTAAACGTCGCGATAGCGAAGTAATATCCATGAAAGGAAAACGAAGATGAAGCCATACACAATAGCTGCTACCACATCAGAAAATGCAATATATTCCTGGAATTCTATTCCCATTAATTTCATTAGCTTAGTGTTTGGGAGATGAATGAGGTTATTCATAGCCTCTAAAGGTAGAAATCTCCCAAAGTCTTTGGGGAAGCTTAGTTTGATAATTGGCTCCATAATAGTGTACAACAGGAGCATTCCTATTGCTAGTCCTGCTTTTCGGAGCATTATAGCAATGAACATGGCAAAGGAGAGATAAACCAGGAGTTCGAGGAAATATACAATAAGGAATTCCATTTTACCACTTATTTCCATAATTGAAAAACCTAATGTATTAAGAAAACCCAGGCTTAATCCTGTGACAAGTAAAATTAAGGTTGATCCAAGGCAAAGGAGAACTATGATTTCCAGCTTAGCGAAAAGGAACTCAGTGCGGCTTAAGCCTGTTATGATGTTCTGTCTTATGGTACGGTATGAAAATTCATTTGTTATTAATATGATTACTATTATTGCAAGTATTACTTTAAAGGAATATCTTGAGCTTGCAATATAGGTAAGGTTATGCCAGATGTCAGGGAATACATATAATGATATATGGGGTATTTCAATATTCTCGGACACTTCAGAGCTATTTACAATATTGTCGAGAAAGGCTTGTAAGCTACCCAGAACAATAATGAGTGAAAGGAAATATAAGCCTGTTAATACCCAAAAAGTACGGTAAGTAAGAATTTTCTTTAACTCTATTTTAAGAAGTCTAATCATTTGATTGTGCCAGTATTTGCAAAAAATGTTTTTCCAGAGTTTTTTTTCTATTGCATAGATGATTTACAGTAACGCCATTACTGAACAAATATTCATTAATGTCAGCACTGTTAGAATCTTCATCCAGCATAATAATAACTTTATCGGCCTCCTGGTAAATAGATTTGATTTTTGTATAATTACTTAATGCGTTAAATAGTTTTTCCAGATCATCTGATGAGACTTCAATTAGTGGAGTTTCATTAAGGATAGCATCCACATTTCCACTATACATGTTTTTTCCATGATCGAGTATAGTAACATGAGAACATGTTTTTTGTACTTCATCAAGTAAATGGCTGGCTAAAATTATTGTGGTTCCGTCCTCTGCAATTCTTAGGATGAGTTTTCTGATATCGGCAATTCCTTGTGGGTCAAGGCCATTGGTGGGCTCATCTAGAATTAGAACTTCAGGTTCACATAGAAGAGCCCCTGCTATCCCAAGTCGTTGTTTCATGCCAAGTGAGTAATTTCTGTAGTGGTGGTTTTTCCTGTCGTGAAGGTCTACAATTTTTAAGACTCTATCAATGTCATCGTATTTACATTCCTTGATATCGGCAAGGATCTTTAGATTTTTTACACCACTTAAATATGGATAAAACTGTGGAGTCTCCAGAATGGCACCAATCTTCTTTCTTGTTTTACTTCCAGGGGGGGTGCCGAACCATGAATAAGTTCCACTTTCAGGACTTATGACCCCAAGAACAATTCCAAGTGTAGTTGTTTTTCCACTTCCATTCGGGCCAAGGAGTCCAAAAATATCACCTTTATTAACTTCGAATGATAGCTCATTCACAGCCCGTATGAAGCCAAAGCTTTTGGATAATTGCTTTATTGATAGTATTGCTGACAAGCTAATAAAGTATTATTTGGTCATTTATAAAATATTGGAACTCTGTATTTAGTAAAGCATGTCGATAATATGAATTTATTAACGCAGTCTTTTCAATTCTATTATGAATGTTATTTTATTTTGCACAATTAATACAATATAAACTCTCTGGCCTGATTAAAATTCTTCCTGATGGAATTGGATTTTTACATTTCAAACAAAGTCCGAAATCGTCATTCCCGAGCTTAGAAAAAACAAGGCGTAAATTCCTTAATTTTTCCTTTGATTGTCGTAGTGCTGCTTCTGTTACACTTTTATTGTTGATGGCGTCCATGCGGGAAATACGTCCAATTGCACAATCAGGTGCAACAGGTTTAGTCATTTCCTTATACTCTTCAATTGACTTTTCAGTCTTTGAGATTTCGTTAAGAATTTTTTGCTTTAAGTCGTCAACTTTCATTATAAAACTGCCATTAATCAGTGTTTCTTTGCTCCAGTGACAAATGTAATAAAAAATGACCATAGAGATGCTCAAAGTATTTCACAAAGTATTGTATAGGATAGTAGAATTAAATCTTTGAATTTTATATTTTCGTCAAACCTGCCACTGCCACTGCCACTTTTCTATGAAGTCTTAAGCTATGTTAGAATTTATCTGGCTAGAAGTATATAAGATTGAGCTGATCTGCAAAGTAGGTCAGGAGTAAGGAAATTGAAAATGAAATAGTAGGTGCAATAATCCACATTGCAAAAAACTTATTTACTTCGGTTTTTCTGAAAATATTTTTAAATCCAAGTTTTGCAACACCAATCCCTATGATCGCTGCTACATTTAATTGAACAAGAGATGTTGGAATTCCTTTTACCAATGATGCAGTGAGCAATAAACTTGCAGAAATGAAAGCTATAATAACTGCCTCAATCCTGCCAAAGAGTACAATTTCTTTTCCGGTTTTTTAAACAATTTTATGACCAAAAAATGAGCTTCCAATACCAAAACTGGGAGCAACGATCAGGGTTGCTAAAATCATTACCTGAACAAAATGCTCTTCAGCAATATTTAATTCATTACCGGCCATAATTGCAATTGGACCCACAGCATTTGCAACATTGTTTGTGCCAATAGAAAATGCAACATATAAGGACATTATCACTATTATACATTTTAGAAAATAATTTTCATTTACTTTTTTTGAAATAGTATATCCCCTCTTTCTTATTGGCTTATATATATATTTTCCTATTAGAAACGCCAGCACAAAAGATATTATAGGCATAATGAACCAGGTAGGTAAAATTTCGAAAAATAATTTATCTGTGTTTAATGAGTGAAAGTAAATTGCAGGTGCTATAATGGATAATACTGTTGCCTGACTTGTTGATTGAGGAATGCCGAATAAATTAGCAATAAGTAATGAGATTGCAACGGAAAAAAGAACTATTGATACTATTGCAAAGCCCATCATTTCCGGATCAAGCAATCCTTTTCCAATTGTTTTTGCTGTTTCTTTTCCGCCAATAATTGCACCAAGAAATACAGCAATTCCAAACATGCCCGGAATTAAACTTCTTTTAATAATATTAGCTCCATAAGCTGCAGAGAATGCAGGAGCTGTGCCACTTCCACCCATATTTATTGCCAGAAATATGGCAATGATAAATGGTATTAAGAAAGGTATCAGCATAATGAAAGTATTTTGGTTTATAATTAAACCAAAAGTATTTCATTAGAAAAGACTATTTAATAGCTTTAAAACGTAATTTGAAAGATAAGTGTAAGAACGTAATGATACGTTTTTATGCGTACAAACAGATGATTGATCCAAAGGATTAAACCTCAAAGATTTCATTCTTAATAGCATAAATTACTAATGAGGCTGTGTTTTTGGATTGAGTCTTTAAAAGAATATTCTCTCTGTGCTTGTCGACAGTACGTTTACTTATGTATAAATGATCTGCTATTTCCTGATTTGATAAACCTTTACAAATATTGTATAATACTTC
>JAIOTT010000140.1 GCA_021106655.1 Bacteroidales bacterium | reverse complement strand
CAACTTAGTCTCCGCACTATTAAGTTCGAGCATATAATAATAAACTCCTGAACTTAGCTGGCTGCCATTAAAGATAACTTTGTAGTTCCCTGCACTTTGATGTTGTTCAACAAGTACTTCAACAGTTTCTCCAAGCATATTAAATATCTGAAGTTTTGCAATACCCGGATAAGGAAGTGTATATGTTATCTCTGTAACACTACTGAAAGGATTTGGATAGTTATTGTTTAGCGTGAATTCACTATAAGTATGATCAGCAACGATCTGTACCTTTGGAATGCTAATGTGTACATCAGGGATCTTTTGTCCGGATGCATCACCAAATACTGTACTCCTATCTATATTAAATGATAAAACATTATCGATGTTTTCCATCATAATATTATCTGGATTAATTTCACATTCCACAGTAAGTATAAGATCTCCGGCTTGTAGGTTTAGAGCATTCAGTCCGAACCATGATATTCTCAACTCACCATCTACGGCATGAAATAACAGGTTGTCTGAATCACCATTAACAAGTACATTTTTTATTTTTAATATATTGTCATCATAATCAATGATTATTGACATAGCGCCTATTTCTAAAGTATTTTCAATTCTTATTGGCAGAGAGAGTAATTCTCCTGCTTTTATGTCGATAAGGTCATAGTTTGATACTCTTACGCCGGCTTCACTTTTGACGAAGGGAGGAATATAAGATTGATTCGGGTCTCCGAAACATAATCCTTCTATATTTCTCAATACACTATTTCCGTTAAAGTGTATAGTGTCAAATGTTGGAACCCAGTCACCTGCAGCATATGAGGTGATCATACCCACAAAACGTTGCTGGACATTCAATGCATCGGCGGAGTTTACTATTCCATCTGCGCTAACATCGGCTGCCAGCAAAGGAAGTCCTGATGGTATAGTTGTAATACCTACAAAATGCAGCATAATCATTAATGCATCGCCGGAGTTACTTCCACCCCATGGTTTTGTATATAGAGGTTCAAGTATATATGAACTACCTGCTGCAATGCTGTCGAAAATGTAATAACCGTTAATATCAGTTAGGGCTGAATCAAGTGTAACTTGTGAAAATGAATTAAGATATATTTTTATATCATTCATAGGTGTCTGAGGTACCAACAAGTTATCATAAGTAAGAAAACCGTACACTATAAGTGAATCGTCAGGCATAACCTGTATATAATCAGTTTTAATCATCTGGCTGCTTCCGCAGGCATTTGTTGCAATAAGTAATACATCAAAGAATCCCAAATAATTATATTGAATATTCCCCGGACTTTGTAGTAGCGAGTTTCCAGGAGATCCACCTATGAAAGTCCACGTCCAGGATGTGGGGTTATTTGTTGAAAGATCTGTAAAGTTGACGAAATCCCCTATACCAATAATAGTATCGTTGGCAACAAAATCAGCAACAGGAGGGTGAACAATAGTGATTACAGCATTTCCATTCATATTATTTGAACCTATCGGATTAGTCCCTACAACAGTATAGGTACCAACTGCAATCTGCAGTCCAAATGATAATGGATTTCCTGTTCCCGGAATTGTTATAGCTGTGCTTATTCCATCCAGAAATAACTCATAAGTAGCATCTGTTTGTGAGCCATCGAGCCCAATATCCAGTCCTGTACCGGCAAAACAATAGCTGCCTCCCCCTGTAACATTGTATGGGAAAGGGGTTGGTGGGCTAATACACATATCAACCTGCATGTCGAGTGATGTAAATCCAAGGCCACCCCCAAACTTTTGGTAAAAGCTTTTCCATTCACCATTTTCATATAAATATGCAGTGTTAAATGTATTAGGCCTGTTCATCATCACATTATTAATAATGGAATCCATAGGTGTTGAATAATTAAAAGTAAAGCCTACAAAGTAATTTCCATTAATAAGGAAAAGACTGTCGAAAGCAATATAATTATAGGATGAATTGCTTGGCGTCAGGCTGTTTATTAGCACATCTTTCGAATAGAGTTCATTACCAGGTCTTCCTTCTGTATCTTCGCCCCAAACCTTAAATGTTATCTCTGAGCTGGTATGAGCGGCATAAGCCAGTGGTATTTTTGCAAATAAGCCTCTGAGGGAATAGGTTGAAGTATTTTCATAATGATCAGCATACCTGGTCATTCCAAAAGAGTTATGGCCTGCAAGATATCCCCACACACCAGGTCCAATGAAAGTATAGTTAACAGATGAATCTCCGGCTATAATATGTGAAATAGTTCCGCACGCACCGTTTTGGATAACATTTATATAATTATACTTTGTAAGAGTTTTTGTGCCTAAAGCATTTGTAATTGTTAATGAAACATTATAAGATCCTGCTGTGTTATAGGTGATGTTAACAGGGTTTTGTGCAGAAGAGAATGCAGGAGAACCGCCAGGGAAGTTCCATGCCCATGTAGTAGGACTCCCTTCCGACATATCAGTAAAATCGACTGTGCCCCCGTTGGGAATAGCTGTAGCACTTGAAGTAAATTCAGCAACAGGAGGAACGACATTAACCTCTATTAAGAAGTACTTAGTTAGAGTATGGTTTCCTGTAGGACTGGAAATACTCAAAGTTACGTTAAAGGTGCCCGGAAAATTATAAACAATGTTCGTAGGATTCTGAAGGTTGGAATTAGTTGGCGTTCCACCAGTAAAAACCCACGAATATGTAGCTGGATTTCCTGAAGATTGATCCTGGAAGTTTACAGAATCACCCACAAAAATAGAAGTTTTATTGGGCTTGAAATTTGCAATAGGCTGTAGGGTGTCAATAGCATATGCCTTGATACAAAGATCGGAGAGTTCTGCAGTATTAACACCGATTGCTGTCCAGTTATTTCCATTATCACTTATCCAGCATTTTCCGGTTTCTATTACCGGATTAGTTACATAACCCGGGGAGTTACTTTCCAAAGGTATTGGCATTGTAATACCAGGAGAATTGTATTTCACCTTGATATAGAAGTCGTCTCCTGTGTTCATAGCCATTGGTGAGTCAAGGTCGTAGGTGTAATAACCAGGAAATGGACACAGGCGGTTTGAGATAGTATCGAGCAAATTTGTTAAATTAACTCCGTCAAAGTCATCATAGATTTCGAAATCAAGGATTGTATTGCTATTTGTAGCATAAGTTCCTATCCTTTCGATCATATGGTTTGTTGGGGCAACAAATTTTATCACTCCATATCCCACTGCATTGCTAAATCCTGTGTTCTTGATCCATCCGTATTTATCATAATAATAGACTGCTGAATTTCCCAACCATGGGTTTTTGACAGGGAAGATAGCATTCGATGTCAGGAATTGTGTATCATAATACGAAACATAGAAATAACCGTCATCTCCCCAGCTTTCACCTCTGCTATTTTGGACGATCCATGCGCCAATACCACCTGCCGTGATTTTGCTGTCATCCCATCCAACTATTAACACACCATGGTTAGCTGCAGTGCTGCCACTATAGTAATATGTGAAATCTGCATTGTTATAATAGTTGACATCGAAATACATTGTTGTAGCAACAGCTCCATGGTCCAGCAGTGCCTGCCTGATGGTTGCTGAATCACCGGGTAGGTACCTGGCATCTGAGACATAAGCAACAGGAACATAATTAAACAAACTGCATCCCGAACTACAATTAATACCGGTATAAGGTTGGTCATTTTCAGAAATAGGTCCGCCAGCTCTGCTCATGTAAGCAGTTGCCATTTCATAATTTCCCGGCTGGCATACATTATAATCAAAGTCATGGCAAGTGAGAAGGTTCTTTTCTGAAAGATCATAAACACC
This sequence comes from Bacteroidales bacterium, assembly GCA_021106655.1. Lineage (GTDB taxonomy): Bacteria > Bacteroidota > Bacteroidia > Bacteroidales > SMBSF77 > SMBSF77. Next base: position 7,685 of record JAIOTT010000140.1, on the reverse strand, counting down.
CTGTCCCAATCTTATCCATGATGACTCAATGGATCCTAATGCAGCAAAAGCCCATCCCGGGCCTGTTGCAAGAACCTGATCCCTGGATGGTGTAACAACACCTATCAATCTCAGGTCGAAATACGGGAAGGTGCTTTTGGGACTTGAAAAAGGATTAGAAAGAATGTTGGCAGAACCATCATTATCATTGGAAGAAACGTAAATGAGCCCATTACCATCATTTTTATAAGTGAAGGTGTACTCAGCATCATTCTGCCCGGAAACATTTTGATAGTCTGGATTTGTATTAATTTTTTGTTTTTCCGAAAACTGAGAGTAAGTTGTATTTCCAGAAATTAGAAACAATAGCAACAATATTAATTTCATGGTTTTTCTTGCCGTTAATAAATAATTGATCTTTGATGTATTCATTTTTATGGGGTTTTAGTGGGTATATCTTACCTTATCCTTACAAAATTACTAATACATAGTATAAGAAATTCGCATGAAACAGATATTTTTAAGATAAATATTAACACCCAATCATTCTGATATACAGGCTTTTGACGGAAATTGTGAGCTTGGATATACCATGATTATTGGATTTTTTCAAAAAAACGTTTATCTTATACACTTATAAAGGGAACACAATATATAATAGACACGGAAGAGGCGGTAAAAGATGTATTGCTTGGGGAGATTAGAGTCGAAAAGTTCAAAAGTCAAAATTAAGTTTGAAAATAGAGTTGGAGGTAAAGATATAGTTACTAAACTTTCATACTCTCACCTTGAAGATCTCTTCCGTATTGATGATGACTTAAAGCGATTTTGAATTAATTTTTTGACCTGCCGAATTTCTTTCCTACTCAACAACTCACTTACTTAACCAAATAACAGCGAATCTAATTACGTACGAAGTGCAAATTACACGAAGTGAATAACTATCTTCTGCTAAAGCTTCGGAGAGTAAAAGTGGAGCTGGAGGGAGTAACTTCGTTGATCCCAAGGTGGGGGCCTTACAATCTCAAAAATCCTAACCTGACGGTTATTTTTCTTCTATTCATCAGTGCTCAAACAAGTTTGGCTCTGCTGACTAGAAATAAAAAACCACACCTGCGGTGTGGGATTTTTTCGTTTGTGGAGCTGGAGGGAGTCGAACCCTCGTCCAAACAAGCAGCAAAAGTGCTTTCTACATGCTTATTCTTTTGTTGGTTTTCGTGAACGGCCTGGAAAAAGACAATCCCGGCAGAACCTTATTCTCTTAATTTTTACCAGAACACCGAGACCTTGCCCTGACTATCTCAACTTTTGCGATGCTTCTGACGGGACACTGTTGAGAGAAGTTTCCCGGGAAGCAGTCAGGAACTTAAGCTTTTGCTTAAGCTGCTAACGAGTAATTATAATTGTCGCCGTTTAATGGCTGTTGTGAATAATTTTTACGAGCGTATTCACAAGGCTCAGCATGCTTACAATTCCACTTCCTTGCTGTCAAAACCAGTCAGCCCCATAGTGTTATGAAATGCAATAATTGTACCGTTACGATAAAGAACGACTGCAAAGATAAGAAAAAAATTAGATAATGTGATAATTTGGTAATGTGATAATGGAAGAATAGTGGCAGTAGAAGCGGCAGTAGCAGTCAGGAAAATGAAACCTGAAACTTGAAACCTGAAACTTGAAACCTGAAACCCGAAACTAACTCTTGCCTTAAGTCGAAAGCGGTTGTGCATAAAGCTTAACATCCTCCCCACTGATCTCATTCTCGCAAAGTATCGCAAGGCGTTCGATCACATTTCGTAACTCACGTATGTTACCTGTCCAGCTTATCTTCTGTAATTCTTTTATGGCATCATCTGTAAAACTGATAATTGGTTTACCTTGTTCTGCACAAATGTTTTCGATCATAAAATTTGCCAGCAGGGGAATGTCTTCTTTTCTTTCTTTTAAGAGAGGCACATGTATCAGTATTACACTCAGACGATGATAAAGGTCTTCACGGAAATTGTTATTCTTGATCTCATCCTTGAGATTTTTATTTGTTGCAGCTATTATCCTCACGTCAACCGAAATTTCCTTTTCTCCTCCAACTCTCATTATCTTATTTTCTTGTAGGGCTCTCAACACCTTCGACTGTGCTGAGAGGCTCATATCACCTATCTCATCAAGAAACAGCGTTCCGCCATTGGCTTGTTCAAAATCGCCTTTTCGTTGCTTTACTGCTGACGTAAATGAACCTTTTTCGTGGCCAAAAAGTTTGCTTTCTATCAGTTCAGACGGTATTGCGGCACAATTTACTTCAACGAAAGGGGCTTCTGATCTCTGACTTTTTTCATGAAGCCATCTTGCTACAAGCTCCTTACCTGTTCCATTGTCTCCGGTTATCAGCACTCTTGCATTTGTTGGTGCAACTTTTTCTATCATCTCTTTTATACTGAGAATAGCTGCTGACTCACCAATCATCTCATAAGTTTTGCTGACCTGCTTCTTTAGTACTATCGTTTCTTTGATCAGGCTGGTTTTGTCAAGTGCATTCCGTACTGTAATAAGCAGTCGATTGAGATCAAGTGGTTTTGAGATATAGTCGTATGCACCTTTTTTTATTGCTTCTACAGCGGTGTCAATTGTTCCGTGTCCTGATATCATTATTACAGGAGTATCTGTTATCTGCATGGCTTTTTCAAGGGCTTCGATACCATCCATTTCAGGCATCTTGATATCACAAAGTATGACATCATATTTATTCTTTTGTATCAGCTCAATTCCTGCTATGCCTTCTGCCGCTTCATCTACTTTATACTTTTCGTATTCAAGTATATCACGTAGTGAATTGCGTATGCTTTTTTCGTCATCGATTACTAGTATACTAGCCATTTTTTTGTTAGATATTATAAAATTGTCGTAAACTTAAATTATTTAAAGGTACAAAGGTACAAAGATTTAAAGGGGTATGTTAAAAGATTTTGACAAAAAGGTTACCTTTTATTGATCACTGAGACTAATTTTAAATGCATGAGGTCATAGAACACTGGAATTAGAAATTGGAAATTAGAAATTAGAAAGATGAAAAGAGTTTACGAATTAGATGTTTACAAATTATCAGAAGATATTTCTGATTTGGTTTGGTGTGATTTTGATAAGTGGAGCAAAAAGGTTCAGAATACAGTTGGGTATCAAATTATACGAGCATCTGATAGTATATCTACAAATATAGCAGAAGGATATGGGCGGTATTCTCCGGCTGATAGAAAAAGGTTTTATATGTATTCGAGAGGCTCGTTTGAAGAAACCAAATCATGGTTACGAAAACTTATCCGGAGGAAGGTTATAAATGAGCCTGATGCTTTAAAGTATCAAATACTAATTGAAAGACTTGGTCCAAAGTTAAATGCATTTATCAACAGAACCAGACTATGATAATACAAATTTCTAATTTCCAATTTCTAATTTCTGTAACGCAACCACTTCCAAAGCTCCTTATAACTAATCTTCTTCCCATACATCAAAATACCTGTTCTGTAAATCTTTGCGGCAAACCATATTGCTCCTAGAAATCCTAGTATCAAAAGTACAATAGAAAGGGTAAGGTCAAAATACGGAACTCCAAAAGGAATTCTTATCATCATAATAATAGGAGAAGTCAGTGGAATAATTGAAAGCCAAAAAGCAACCGGGCCATCAGGATTTGATGTAACAAACTGTGCCATTATAATTGAAAATATCAGCGGTATTGTTATTGGCAACATAAACTGCTGTGTATCGGTTTCATTGTCAACGGCAGAGCCAATGGCAGCAAATAAGGCTGCATAAAGCAGATATCCTCCAAGAAAGAAGAATATAAATGAAAAAATCATTACTCCAAAATTGATAGAATTTATTGCATCCAGTACCTGGTTAACTTCATCATTACTAGTGATTTTTGCGACTTCATCTGTGGGTGCTTGTTTGTTTTGAAGTTCCTGACCAGGAATATTTGCACGAATAATACTTTGTTCAGTAGCAGAGCTTTTAAAAGTTTCAGGGAAAGCAGTTTTAACAAGAGTTATGATAGCAAAAGTCAGAATGATCCATAATAGTAATTGAGTAAGACCAACCAAAGCAACACCAACAATTTTTCCCATCATAAGCTGGAAGGGCCTTACTGATGATATTATAACTTCAACTATGCGGCTGGTTTTTTCTTCAATTACACCGCGCATCACTTGTGCACCGAAAAGAAATATGAAAAAATAAATAAGTATTCCTGAAAAAAGCCCCAGGGCCATATTGATCTCGGCTGAACTCTTTTTAAGCTCACCTTCTTCAGTTATTTTAAATGTCTTAAGGTTTACAGTAGATTTTATTGATTTAAGAACATCCTTGTCGATACCTGATGCAGCTAGCTTGAGGCTTTCCACTTCTTTAATGATAACATCTTTGATATAGCTTTTGAGATGTATATTTGGATTTTTATCGGAATAAAGAAAGGCATCGGAAGGAACTTTAAGCTCAGTCTTAGGGATATATAATAGTGCATAATATTTTGTTTCGGAAAAATTTTCCCTGGCAGTATTAATATCTGTATAAATATGCTCAAACTTCAGGTTTTCGGAATTCTCGAATTTATTATAAAACATTCCTGTTTCATCAAGTACCTCTATAATTTTTTCTTCATCAGAGAGTTGAGTAATATATATAGGTACAATGAAAAGGCCTGCCATAAGCAGTGGCCCGAGGATAGTCATTATTAAAAAAGACTTCTTCTTTACTCTGGTCAGAAATTCTCTTTTTATAATAAGGGATATTTTGCTCATGATTAAGTGTTTTGTTCTAACATTAATTATTGCCAATATTAAACTTCTCATTAACTTTCGAGATAAATATCTCATTCATGGTTGGTAAAATCTCATTAAATGAAATTATTTTAGCATGAGGAATTATGGATGACAAAATGTTATTAGGATGACCGGAAGAAGTTGCCTGTATTTTAACTTTAGTGATATTATGATCTTGAGTTGTGGAAAGTATTTTTATTTCTTTTGGAAGAATAGTTTCTGCTTCTCCAATGCCCCCCTCATATTCTACTTCAAAAGTGTTTGATTTGTAAGTGTTTTTAATTTCTCTAACATTACCTTCCAGGATTTTTTTAGCATTATCTATCAAAACTATATCATCACAAAGTTCTTCAACAGATGCCATATTATGTGTTGAGAAAATAATTGTAGCACCATTTTCTCTCAGTTTGAGTATCTCTTCTTTCAGAAGATTGACATTAATAGGATCAAACCCACTGAAAGGTTCATCGAAGATCAGGAGTTTAGGGTCATGAATAATTGTCACAATGAACTGAATTTTTTGTTGCATTCCTTTCGACAATTCCTCAACTTTCTTGTTCCACCATCCTATGATCTCAAACTTTTTAAACCAGAATTTTAATTTCTGCAAGGCGTCATATCTGCTAAGGCCTTTAAGTTGGGCAAGATATAATGCTTGTTCACCAACCTTCATCTTTTTATACAATCCTCTTTCCTCAGGCAGATACCCAATATTTCTGGTAAAAGCTGAGCTCATTTTCTTGTTTTGAAAAAGCAGCTCACCCACATCAGGTGCAATTATCTGGTTAATAATTCTGATAAGTGTTGTTTTGCCGGCACCGTTTGGGCCCAGCAACCCAAAAATACTTTGTTCCGGAACCCTGATGCTTAGACTATCTAAGGCAGTATGGTTAGCATAATTCTTGGTAATGTCTGTGGCGGTTAATACATCCATTGGGATTTCAGTTATCAGTTATCAATAATCAATTATTTTCAATTCGTAATTCATAATCCGTAATTATTTCTAGTGAAAATATTCCTTCATTCGGCTAAAAATTCCTTTTTCATGCGTTGAAGGTTTTGGTTCGAAATTTTCTGAGTCTCTGAGTTTTGTCAGCAATTCTGTTTCTTCTTTGTTTAGCTGTTTTGGGGTCCAGACATTAATATTTACCAGGAGGTCGCCCCGACCATATGAATTAATTGAAGGCAAGCCTTTACCTTTAAGTCGAAATACTTTACCAGCTTGTGTTCCAGCTGGAATTTTGATCTTAGCTTTACCTTCGAGGATAGGGACTGAGATAGATGTTCCCAGCGCTGCGTCAGCAAAATTCAGGTAGTGTTCATAAATAAGATTGTAGTTATCTCTTTCAAGATTATCGTGTGGTATTTCTTCAATAACTACAATGAGATCTCCCGGGATACCACCTCTTGCAGCGGCATTTCCTTTTCCGCTTACTGAAAGCTGCATCCCTTCGGCTACTCCTGCAGGAATGCTGATACTCACTATATCTTCATCTTTAATAATACCATTTCCATGACAACTTGTGCATTTTTGGGTGATTATTTGCCCTTCACCACCACAGGCCGGGCATGTTGAAGCTGTTTGCATCTGTCCCAGAAAGGTATTGGTAACTCTGGTAACCTGCCCTGAACCATGGCATGTTGGACAAGTGTTGTATGAAGAACCTCCTTTTGCACCTGTTCCGTTACAGCTTGAACAGGAGACATATTTATTTAATTTGATCTTTTTCTCAGCACCTGTTGATATCTCTTCGAGTGTTAGCTTAACTTTTACTCTAAGGTTTGAGCCTCTGTTAACAGTTCTTGATCTTTGCCTGGTTCCTCCAAAACCACCAAAAGCACTTCCGAATATATCACCAAACTGGCTGAAGATATCATCCATACTCATTCCACCACCAAAGCCGGAAGCACCTGCAGCGTTTCCAAGGCCGGCATGCCCGAACTGATCATAACGTTGCCTTTTATCAGGATTGCTCAACACTTCATATGCTTCAGCTGATTCCTTAAATTTTTCTTCAGCTTCCTTATTATCAGGGTTTTTGTCAGGGTGGAACTTCAAAGCCATTTTTCTGTAGGCTTTTTTTATTTCAGTCTGATCAGAATTTTTCGAAACTCCTAAAACTTCGTAATAATCTCTTTTAGCCATTTTATTTACACCTTTGTATCTTTTTTAATGAAACCGCCAAATTGTCTTGTTAGCTTCCGATAATAACTTTGGCATATCGTAATATTGTTCCGTTCAGCAGATAGCCCTTCTCAGTCTGATCTAATATTTTCCCTTTCATATCTTCTGATTCTGCCGGAATATTTGTTATAGCTTCATGAAAATCAGTATTAAAATCTTCACCAAGGCAATGAACCTCTTCCAGTCCCTTTTTTTTCAATATGTCAGATAATTTATTATAGATTAAGTCAACGCCTTCCTTGACAGCTTCAATGTTATCTGCTTCACTCATTGCTTTTTGTGCTCTTTCAAAATCGTCAAGAATAGTTAGTAATGAAGCGATTATTTCTGCTGAAGCTGTTTTGCCAAGATCTATTCTTTCCTTTGCTGTTCTTTTTCTGTAGTTGTCGAAATCAGAATATAACCTCAGGTACCTATCTTCACAATTATTTAGTTCTGACTTAAGCTCAAGAAGTTTTGCATCTTGTTTATTCTTAACGCTCTTACTCTTTTTTGTTTTCTTTTTGAAACTTCCTGAATCTTTATTTTCAGTTATTACATCTTCGATAATTATTTCCTTTGCTATTGAAGGATCCTGACTTGTATTTTCCGGGTTAGTTTTTTCTTTTACCATTTCCTGTTCTGCGTTCTTTAATTTATTCAATTATAAAATTAAGCTTATACAATTTATTGTATGCTAACTTTTTTATCAAAATTTTTGCCACAATAAT
>JAIOTT010000033.1 GCA_021106655.1 Bacteroidales bacterium | reverse complement strand
ATCAAAATCCCTTAATGCACCATCAATATTTTTTATTCTTAATCTAGCTATTCCTCTCCAGATATAGGCCCTGTTATTATCAGGTTTAAGCTGAATGTATTTGTCATAATCAGAGATGGCCTCTGTAAATTTCTCCAGAGAACTTAAAGAGTTAGCTCTTCCAATAAGTGCATCAGTGTTATCAGGTTTTAATATTAAACAATTGTTGAAATCTTGCACAGCTTCCTGATATTTTTGCATATTAAAAAATAGAGCACCTCTGTTACTATAAGTCATGTGATATGTACTGTCAACTGCAATACATTTTGAATAATCCTTGAGTGCCTTCTCATAAAGGTTTTTCCTGAGATATACATTTCCTCTGTTATTTAGAGCAAGAACATGATCAGGATATTTCTCTAATTCATCAGTAAATAATACTTCGCTGTCTTTCCATATCTTAACACGTTCCCAGCTAAGGTAAGAGAAGTACAAAACAAATAAAACAAGAATTATATTTACAATTGGTTTTATTTTCTTTTTTATACCTGATTTCGCATCAATGATATCAACGTATGCATAGCCCAAAATAAGAAACAACCCAATGTAGGGGATATATGTATATCGCTCAGCCATAATTGAATCGCCTACGGGTATAAGCTGCAGGACGATGGAAATTGTAACCAGAAAGAACAAGCTTCCGAAGATTACATTATTATTACGCTTTTTGCTAATAAAAATCAGTACAATCAATATCAAAACAAAAATTGGTGCAATAAAATATTCTGATGGTAACATTTCATTGATCATGCGAGGATATGGATACATTGCAGCAAGATTAATTGGTGCAAATAATTTCAGAATATACACCATTAGGGAATAAGAGACTATCATCAGTCGTTCAGGTATGGAAAACATTTGTGCCACATCTTTTATGGCACTGCTTTCATCTTGTGATAAAATAGCAATAATACCAAATGCAATGGATAAGAGGAAGAATGGTATTTTCTCAATTATGAGATTAAACCGGAGTTTTCTTTTTGCAAAATAATCAATAAGCAATAGAACAACAGGTCAAGTTACTGCTGCAGATTTTGATAAAAGTGAAAACGTAAATAATACCAGGGAATAGATATAATACTTTGCCTTATTGTTTTTCTTGTTTATGAAGAAATAATAAGATATCATTGCGAACAGGAAAAAGAATGAATACAATACATCCTTTAACTCTGAGATCCATGCAACTGATTCGACGTGCATTGGGTGTATTCCAAAAAATACAGCACAAATAGCGGCAATTTCAATCCTGCGGGAAATGAGTGTAATAAACCAGAAAACAAGAAAAGTATTCAAGAGATGAAACAGCAGATTAATAATATGAAATAATTCAGGATTTGCACCCACCAGAGAATACTCAAGTGCGTATACTGTTATTGTTAAAGGGTGATAAATTCCCATATGATAAGTTGACCATATAATCTTGAAGTTCTCTGCAGTCAAATCATGAATTGGGATATTATTTGTAATGTAATCGCCATCATCCCAGCTTACAACAAAATCATTATTTATTGTTGGAATATAAATAATGATTATTAATAGTAAGATAACTCCGATATAGAAGTATGATTTTTTATCCAAAAGATTCAATGTTTTTGGTTTGAGCTTTTCACTTTTTGAGCTTATGTGTTTCTGAGTTTTATTTTTGGCTTTTTGTAAGTGTACTTTTTTGTATTTGCCTTTTTTGCCTGCCATATCGATTTATTTTGATCAAATTTACATCTTTTAGCGAAAATATTTATTGCTCAATTGTCCGATTGTTACATTGTTCAATTGCTTCTTGTATCTTTGAACCTTTGTATCTTTGAATCTTTATATCTTCCATTAATCGCATCATACACCACCTGATGAATATTTGTTCTGATATTGAGTTTTGCAAGTTTTGTATTAGAGTTATCAGGAAAAGTCCTGTTGGAGAGAAAGACATAAACAAGCTGTTTTTCAGGGTCAGCCCAGGCATAGGTTCCGGTAAAACCTGAATGTCCAAAGCTATTAGGGGAAGCTCCCTCACATGTTGGACCATTTTCTTCCCATTCGATATATGGTTTATCAAAGCCTATTCCACGCCTGTTATCGTTTAGCGGAAATTGTTGTTTTGTAAACTGATCTACAGTTTCTTTATCAATAAACTTTATCCCACCATATTCGCCATCCTGTAAAAGCATTTGCATAATTATTGCCATATCATTTGCATTTGAAAACAGCCCTGCGTGTCCTCCAATACCTCCCAGCATTGCTGCTCCCGGATCATTAACATCACCTTGTAAAATTTGTTGGCGGAATAAGGTGTCGTTCTCAGATGGTGCTATTCGTTCCAGATCAAAGCGTTTGTTAGGCAGAAAGCCCATGCTCTCCAAATTTAATGGTAAATAGATATTTTTCATAAGATATTCATCTAATGTTTGCCCACTGACTTTCTCAATAATTTGCATCAGATAATAAAAACCAAGGTCACTATATTTATAATCTTTTTTCCTGTTTAAAGGGGACTCAAGTATTCTTGAAAATATTGTATCACAATAACTTTTATGTATATAGAGGTTTTTCGCAACACGGACAGGAAACTCAGTGCTTTGTTTATTACTATAGATTGAATCATATAATCCTTCCTTTCCTATTGTTTCCAGATAAAAAGGAATCCAGGCTTTGAGTTTTGCCTGATGTGCCATTATCTCCCTGATGATGAGGTTTTCCTTATTACTTCCAACGAGAGAAGGAAGATAAAATGATATTTCCTGATCAATATCCAGCCTTTCTTCATCATATAATTTCATAATCGCTAAAGTAGTGGCTGCAATTTTTGTAAGAGAAGCAAGGTCATAAATATCTTTATCATTTACTTTAGTAATATTACTGTATGTATGATGTCCGAACGATTTATTATAGAATATTTTCCCATCTTTTGCCAATAATATCTGACATCCGGGGTAAGCTTTTATTTCTACTCCATTTTTTGCGATCGAATCAATTCGCCTTAAGTCGGTAGATGAAATGTCAACTTCCTCAGGGCTGCAATATCCAAGTCTGGTTTTTTTAGTGTCAATTCCTGTGGCGGCCGGAAAATTATCTGATGCTGTAACCGGAAGTTTCCCTTTTGCACCAATACCTCCCATAATTATTTGGGCGGAAACATCTTGTGAAACAGCATTATCCTGATAAGAGATAATAATAGATTCTAAATTTCCATAATCATTTATCCTGCCTAAAGAATATGGATTAGCAAAAATATCGAGTATGATTTTGGTATTATTTTTTAGTAATGAGATAAAATCAAATGTACGTTGACTGATCCCGTAATTTTTTCTCGGGGAATTATTTGTGTTATGTATGCTGACAATAACAAGATCATATTTTTCGAGCTCTGCTATCAGGGATTTGATCTCACTGAACTCAGGATCTTTTGGAAGGGAAAATTTATCTATACTACTGTATTTTTCAAGTGTTTCAAGGAAAACACCCGGCTGATCAACTCCAATCGACACTGAAGCTAATTTTACAGTATCTAATCGTTTTAATGGCAGGATATCATTTTGGTTTCTAGCAATTGTGATTGCATTTTCGTAAAGCTTTTTATTTAAAGCAGTGTTTTCAGCCTTATTTAAATCTTCAGTAAGTTTGTTTGTAATTATTGGTTTATGATCACTCAAGCCGGCTTTGTATTTATATCTAAGGATTTTCTTACATTTACTATCTATCAATTCCTGCGAAAGTGTACCATTATTGACAGCCCTTTTGATTTTTTTAATTGCTTTATGCACATCTTCCGGAAGAAGTAAAATATCATTACCGGCAAGCAGCGCATTAACTTCAATTTCGCCTGCTTTATAAAACTCTGTTACTCCTT
>JAIOTT010000106.1 GCA_021106655.1 Bacteroidales bacterium | reverse complement strand
CCGGAAAAAGTAACATTAGTTGAAGAAGTAGAGCCAGATGGCCATCTGGCTACACAGGAAAAAGCAAAAGCAACACCAGGAAAGAAAGAAGAAAAGCCAGCTGAAGAAGAGAAGGGGGAGAAGAAGGTAGTTGCAGGAGCAGTTGCAGAAAAGAAGGAAGAGGTGAAGGAAGAAAAGAAAGAAGAAAAGAAAGAAGAGAAGAAGCCTGCAGAAGTCAAAGATGATAAACCAGTAAATAAAAGTGAAGAGCCAAAAGAGGAAATTGAGGAAACAGAAGAGAATTATCTGAAGTTCTCAAAGGAAGATCTGGTTGAATTAATGGAGAATGCAGTTAAAGAGGAAGATGTTAATTCAATAAAAACAAAAGTTGCCCTTATCAAAGTAAGGTTTCTATACTTAACTAAAGCAGAAAAAGAGGAACGATTAAGCAAATTTCTTGCTGAAGGAGGAACTAAGGAAGATTATGTGCCATCTGAAGACTTGCTGGAAGATAGATTTAAAGCGGCATTTGATATTTATAAAAAGAATAAGGCAGTTTTTCTTGTGAAACAGGAAGAGCTTAAACAGGACAATCTCAAAATTAAAAATCAAATTCTTGATGACTTAAAAGAGTTAATCGGATCAGAGGAGACTCTGAAGAAAACTTATGATGATTTTAAGGAACTACAGGAAAAGTGGAAAACTATTGGAATGGTGCCAAAAGGTGAAATTAATAACCTCTGGCAAAATTATCATTTTTTAGTTGAGAAGTTTTTTGATAAAGTTAAAATAAACAAAGAGCTTAAAGATCTTGACCTGAAAAAGAATTTGGAACTGAAGGTACAGCTTTGTGAAAAAGCTGAAGAATTGTTGTTTGAAACATCTATACAGAAGTCATTTAAAGATCTCCAGAAACTGCATGAACAATGGAAGGAAATCGGTCCGGTGATGATGGATGTTAAAGATGAAATATGGGAGAGATTTAAAAGGACGACCGATAAAATAAATGAAGGAAGGCGAGAATATTATAATAAAATACAGGAAAACCAACAGAGTAATTACATTGCAAAAGTTGCTCTTTGCGATAAAGCCGAAGGAATCCTGACATCTGAATTTACTACGATTAAACAATGGCAGGATAAAACTATTGAGATAAATGAACTATTCAAGATATGGAAATCTATTGGTCCTGCTCCTAAAAAGGAAAATGACGATATCTGGGTAAGGTTCAAAACTTTTATAGATACATTCTATTCAAGTAAAAAGGATTATTTTTCGAAAATAAAAGACCAGCAACTTAATAATTATAACCTTAAATTAGATCTTTGTGTTCAGGCTGAGGCACTTAAATATAATACAGACTGGAAAAAAACAAGCAATGACTTGATCAAACTTCAGCAAGACTGGAAAAATATTGGGCCGGTGCCCAGAAAACACTCTGATAAAATATGGAAAAGATTCAGATCAGCATGTGATGAGTTTTTCAATGCTAAAGCAGAGTATTTTTCTAATATTCAAGAACATGAATCGACAAACCTGAAACTTAAAATGGAACTGATCGAGAAAATTTCCAATCATGAATTTAGTGAGGAAAAAAATGAAAATCTTGAAAAATTAAAAGAATTTCAGAGGGAGTGGATGGAAATAGGCCATGTGCCAATAAGAGAAAAGGATAAAATTCAAAAGGAGTTCAAAGTGGTTATTGATAAACTTCTTAATAAACTTAAAATAAGCACGGTCGAGATCAGTGCTCTAAACTATAAAACCAGGCTGGAGTCTATGATGAACTCACCTGAATCATCCCGCATTATTAGTAAGGAAAGCGGTTTTATCAGAAACAAAATATCCAAACTTAAAGAAGATATTACTCTCTGGGAAAATAATATGGGTTTCTTTGCAAATACTAAAAAAGCCAACCTGCTAAAAGAAGAATTTGACAAGAAAGTGCAAAAGTCAAAGCAAGAGGTGCTTCTCCTGGAAGCAAAATTGAAATATTTAAGAGAGGCTAAATAGTTACAATTGAAATAGATATTATAATAAGCAAACCTCAGGAATTTTTCTGAGGTTTTTTTTGTGGGTTTTGGTTGCAAGAGTTCTTTTTCGCCCTAACGGCCCAATTGCTAAATTGTTATAATGATAAATTGTTGAATTGTTATATTGTTGGCAAGATTTTATTACTAATTTTGTTAAAACTAACCACTAACTACTAACAATGGCAGCAAATACATTTGGTACACTTTTTAGCTTAAGCAGTTTTGGAGAATCACATGGTATTGCAGTCGGAGGGATCATTGATGGACTTCCTGCCGGAATAGATGTTGACATGAATTTTATTCAAAATGAATTGAACAGGCGCAAACCTGGTCAGTCAGGAATTACTACCCAGAGGAATGAATCCGATATTATTAAAATTCTTTCCGGTGTTTTTGAAGGAAAATCTACAGGAACTCCAATTGCCTTCTTTGTTGAAAACAAGGACATAAGGTCAGGGGATTATGATCATTTAAAAGGTGTTTATCGTCCTTCTCATGCAGATTATTCCTACCATATGAAATATGGTATTCGCGATCACAGAGGAGGTGGAAGAGCTTCTGGCCGTGAAACATTGAACAGAGTTGCTGCCGGTGCATTTGCAAAATTGGCACTTGAGAAAGTAGGAATCAGACTCTTTGCTTATGTTAAACAAATAGGAAGCATAAAACTTTTGAAGGACTATAATAAGCTAGACTTGCAAACAATTGAAAAGAGTTTAGTTCGTTGTCCTGATGAGAGAACTTCCATACTGATGGAGAAGTTAATTTCTGAATTAAGAAAATCAGGAGATACAACGGGTGGAGTAGTAAGGTGCGTCATAACAGGGGCTCCGGCCGGACTGGGAGATCCTGTATTTGATAAATTACAGTCAAATCTTGCTAAAGCAATGCTTAGTATTAATGCTGCAAAAGGATTTGAATATGGCTCGGGATTTCAAGGTTCAGAAATGCTTGGCTCAGATCATAATGACGAATTTTTTGCAGTACAAGAAAATAAAGAAGGAGTGAAAAATAAACTGATTAAAACTAAAACCAACCATTCAGGGGGTATACAGGGAGGGATCTCCAATGGAGAAGATATTTATTTTAATGTCGCATTTAAACCTGTACCCAGCCTTATGATGGAGCAAAATAGTGTTGATGAAAAAGGTAATGCTGTTAAAATTATACCTAAAGGCAGACATGATGTTTGTATAGCCCCAAGGGCTGTACCTGTGGTTGAAGCAATGGCTGCTATGGTCATGCTTGATCATTTTCTCAGATATAAGGCTTATAAAATTTGACCATGAATAACATAATTTGAAATAATCATCCATGAAAAAGATACTTAAAATTCTCGCTATTATTTTTGTCGTATTGTTATTGGCTGCTTTTATTTTCCCCTTTGTATTTAAAGGACAGATCATTGAAAAAGTTAAACAGGAAGCTAATGATAACTTAAATGCAAAAATCGATTTCTCTGATTTTGGACTGTCACTCTTTAGGAATTTTCCGGATTTTAGTCTTGAGATTAATGATCTTTCTGTTGTAGGAGTGAATGAATTTGAAAAAGATACCCTTGCCTATGTGAGATCTTTCTCGGTTTCTATTGATTTTCTGAGTGTCTTAAGTGGAGAAAATTATGAAATCAAATCTGTTAATATTGATGGGCCAAAATTGCTGTTAATATCTCTGGAAAATGGAGAAGTAAACTGGGATATTGCAAAGAGCGACGGAAGCGAAGAAGGCGACGGAAGCGAAGAAGGCGATGAAGGTTCTTCCTTTAAAATAACTTTAAAAAAGTTGAAGATCTCTGATGCCAAAGTAATTTATAAGGATGATGCCCTCGCAACACAGTGTTATATTTTAGGGATGAATCATATCTTAAGAGGTGACTTTACAGCCGATCAAACTACTCTGAAAACTAATACAAGTATTGCTAACCTTACTTTATTATATGATGGTGTGAAATATCTTAATAATGCCAATATTGACTTTAAAGCAGACTTTGAAGCTGATCTTTTGAACTCAAAATATACTTTCTCAAAGAATGAATTACGTTTGAATAATCTGTTCCTGGCGTTTAACGGATATTTAAAATTGCTTGAGGAAGACTATGAAATGGATATTGATTTCAGCGCATCAAAAACTGATTTCAAAAATTTTCTGTCATTAATACCTGCCATCTATGCAAAAGACTTCGAGGATATTGAGACGGAGGGAAAGCTTACTCTCGATGGTTTTGTAAAGGGATTATATACTGAAAATTCACTACCGGCTTTTAAACTGGGCATTTTAGTTGATGATGCTATGTTTAAATATCCTGATCTACCGGGTTCTGTGGATAATATTACTATTAACGCAAATGTAAGTAATGAAGGTGGTAGTGCTGATAATACTCAAATTGAGATTAAAAAAATGCATTTTGAAATATCAGAAAATCCTGTTGATATTACAATGTTGATAAATACTCCTGAATCAGATCCTTATATTGACGGGCATCTTCAGGGCGAGATCGATCTGTCGAAAATTAAAGAGGTATATCCACTTGAATCAGGAGAGGAGTTAAATGGTGAGTTTATTGCAAATATATATTTGAAAGGTAATATGTCATCGATAGAGAATGAAGAATATCAGGATTTTAAAGCTATTGGATCACTGTTGTTGCAGGCTATGTCATATAAAAGTCCTGATTTCCCCAATGGCATTGAAATAAAAAATGCCCAGTTGAATTTTTCTCCTGCCTATATTGACCTTGTTGCATTTAATTCCATGATTGGAGAGAGTGACTTGTCAGCAAGTGGGAAAATTGTTAATTACATGGCATATATTTTAGGGGATGAAATGATCAAAGGTACTTTTACAACACAGTCAAAGTATTTCAACCTGAACGATATGATGCCTGCTGAAGAGGGAGAAATATCTACTGAAGATAATGCAGATACAATACCATTGAGCATCATCAAAGTGCCTTCCAATATCGACTTTTTCTTATCATCTACATTTGATAAGATCATTTATGATGAGATGGAGATGACAGATGTTGTTGGAGCAATAATAATAAAAGATGAGAAGCTAATGCTCCGTGACCTGAGCATGAAATTACTGGATGGGAGCATGACTGTAAATGGTGTTTATAGTACTGTCAATCCTGATATGCCGGAAGTGAATTTTGATTTGAATATCAATGATTTTGATATACAACAGTCATTTCATACATTTGAGACTATGGAAGTTCTGGCTCCCGTAGCAAAGCATGCTTCCGGAAAATTCAGTGTTAAAATGAAATACAATGCCGGCCTTGATCAGGAAATGATGCCTGTATTATCAACTATGAGTGGGAAGGGTGATCTGACAACAACAAAACTGGAGCTGAATAATGTTGAAGCTTTAAATAAATTGGCTGATGCACTGAAAATGGATAAGTTAAAAAATCTTGAACTGGAGAAAGTTAATCTGAGCTTTGAATTTAAGGATGGCAAAGTTATAGTTAAACCTTATGATATAAAATATCAAAACATCACTGCTGTAATCTCCGGTACTACATCGTTTGAAAAGGATATAAATTATTCAATGAAGCTTAAAATTCCGCGTAGTGAATTTGGTGCTCATGCAAATGATGTCTTGAATGATTTGCTCAAACAGGTTAAAGATAAGGGTGTTGATATTAAACCAGGTGATGTTGTAAATGTTGATGTAACTATTACCGGTACTGTTTCTAAACCTATTATTAAAACAGGCTTCAAAGATCTGACAAGTAGTGCTACTGAACAACTTAAATCCCAGCTTGATAAAGAAATAGAAGCCAGGAAAAAGGGAATTCAGAATAAGGCTGATGAAGAGATTGAAAAAGTAAAGAAGGAAGCCGAGGCTAAAATCCGGAAGGAAAAGGAAAAAGCAGCAGCCGAAGCAGAACGCCTGAAAAAAGAAGCTGAGAAAAAAGCAAAGAAAGAGGCTGATAAACTGAAGAAGAAAGCTGATGAAGAAGCGAAGAAATTATTAAAGAAACTATTTTAATCCCTGATTTTATATCAAGCACTAATTAACTAATAACTGATCCGCTGTGCAACGATTAAATATATATATTGTGATCATTATAATTGCACTACTGTGGATCCCACATTCAACATTTGCACAGGAAGACTCCGAATGTCCTGAAATAAGTAATAAAAAAGCCAATAAAATTTTCAATGAGGCTGCTGAAAATTTTCGAAGAAGGAAATATTCTGAAGCAAATGCTTTACTGAAAAGGGTGATCGATATTGAACCTGATTATGTTGATGCCTATTTTGTTCTGGGTTTGATAAATATTAGGAAATCCAATGTAAATCTTAAGGCTGCTGAAAAGTACTTTCTACAGACTATTGAGATTTGTCCCTCATATGATCCCTATGCTTATTATCATCTTGGGGTTGTTTGTTATAGCTTAAAGCGTTATAGTAAAGCACATGAGTATCTGAAGGAATTTTTAAAGGATGTTGAAAAGATTGAATCTGATAAGGATTACAACAGGGCGGTAAGCATGATGGATTTTTCAAAATATTATCATGAGATGATGCAAAACCCTGTCCCTTTTGCACCAAGAGCTGTGAAAGGAATATCAACTGCTGATGATGAGTATTTACCAATTATCTCAACTGATAATGAATTAGCTTTATTTACCAGGCGGATGATGGTACCTCCAAACAAAAATGACCTGATTAAAAAAACAAAGCTAAAAGAAAGGTTTATTTTCAGTGTGCGCAAAAATGGATCTTTTGATGAGGGCTCTCCAATGCCATATCCTTTTAATCAATATGATAATGAGGGAGGAGCAACGCTGACAATAGATAATAAAGAGTTGTTTTATACCGTATGCAATTACAAGAATGGAGGTAAGTATTATAATTGCGATATCTGTTATTCAAAAAGTGATTTTGGCTATTGGTCGGATATTGAAACTTTAGATACTGCAATAAATCTTTCTGATTCGTGGGATTCTCAGCCAAGTATTTCATCCGATGGAAAAACGCTGTATTTTGTTAGCGATCGATCTGGTGGTTTGGGTGGTTATGATATATATATATCAGAGAGAAACGAAATGGGAGAATGGAGCAAAGCGATTAATCTCGGTACTGCAATTAACACTAAAGGTAATGAAAAATCACCCTTCATTCATAGTGATAGCCAAACTCTTTATTTTTCTTCAGATGGTATTATGGGTATGGGAGGCTATGATATCTTTTTCTCCAGACTTGGAGATGATGATGAATGGTCGAAGCCAACAAATATAGGATATCCGATAAGTTCTGTTGATGATGAGGTTGGATTTTTTGTGAGTACAGATGGAAAATTTGGCTACTTCGCTTCTAATAAATATAATGGAACCGGAAGCTGGGACCTTTATTTCTTTGAATTATATAAGGAAGCCCAGCCGGAAAGGGTGTTGTTCATAAAAGGGGAGCTGAAAAATGAAAATACCAGGGAGCCGGTTAAAGCCAGGATTGAGCTGAAAAATGCCGTGACAAAAAAGGTTACAAATATCCCGGTTGATTCCATAACAGGAGCATATGCTGCTGTTGTGCTGTTTAGAAACGATTATGTCCTGACAGTGAAAAAGGAAGGTTACGCTTATGAATCAAAATATATCTCAAATAAAGATACAGTTTATGATAAGCCGGTTAAAATTGATGTCGATATAAAACCTATAGAAGTTGGAGCAACATACAGGCTAAATGATATATATTTTGCTACTGCATCATATGAATTAACTCCGGAATCAAAAATGATCATTGATGGATTTATTGAATTTCTTTCTGAAACCCCGGGAATTAAAGTTTCTATTCATGGACATACTGATGATGTTGGTAATGATGAGGACAACCTTG
>JAIOTT010000081.1 GCA_021106655.1 Bacteroidales bacterium | reverse complement strand
GGCATTCCTGTTACCGTTTTTGATTTTCAGAAAGAAGACACTGTTTTAACTCCCATATCTGAACAAAAAAAACTTTTGAAAGAAGCAGATGCAGTTATTCTAACTTCAACATCAATTTTTAATGCTACTTTTTTAGACTCCATAAATGCAACAAATGATAATTGTGATATTTTTATGATAGGCCCTTCTTCTATTATGACTCCTGAACTTTTGGAATACAAGAATATCAAAATGATCTTTGGTGCTACTTTTGACAAATCGGATAACAGAGTGTTGAAAATTATCAGGGAAGATGGAGGAACAAGAAAATTTTTAAAATTCGAAAACAAAGGTATTTTACAAAAAAAAAGATGATATCGTATTAAAATCGATTAAGTAAAAAAATGATTAAAAACTTTTCCTACCCTCGCCTGCTGATATCCCTTAACAAATCCGGATTTAATATTTTTATTTCTTTCCCTATTATTTCAATGATGTTTTCATTTTTTAATTCTGTCAATAGCCTGACTGTACTTTCTGTAGAAAGACCGACGAAACCGGCAATATCTTTTCTGGATAGATGAGAAAATATTTGTTCATTCAACAAATCCTCATTGCAAAGGTAAAGTAACGCATCAGCTAATCGTCCATGCATTTGTTTATTGCCCAGACTTTGTATTTTATTAAAGAGCTGTTTTTCATTTTCACAATACCATTTGATTATGTCAGAGGCAAAATGACCATTGTCTGTCAGCAATTTTCTAAAACTGTCTTTTTCAATCAGACATATTGTGGAATCTTTTAATGCTACGGTGGAATAATTATAAATATTGTCACCATAAATTGAAGATAAACCTATAAATTCTGAAGTTTTTAATATTTTTAAATTGATGTTTTTATTATGAGGGCTTTCCAGGTATAGTTTAACCAAACCTTCTGATATATATAAAACATAGGAAGCAAAGGCTCTCTGCTTGCAAATATTTTCACCTTTCCTGTATAGTATCTGGGTTTTATTCTGATTGATAAATTCAAGTTCGGAGGGTATCAGCTTTTTAAAACATGCTGAGCTATTCGTGCAATCCAAACAATTTGTCGATTCTGTGAAATCAGTCATAATACATCCATCATTTAAACCTATCCTTTTCAGGCGGACTATTTGTCTTTTAAGGCTATCCAAAGTTAGTATTAATATCAATCAAAATATTGAGTAATGTCAATAATTTAATTAAACTGTAAATACTTGTTTTATAATACAAATAGACTCTTTAGAATTAACTTTGTTTTATTATTAATTAAAAACATTAATGCAAAATGAACACTTATGATGTTATTATTATTGGGGCAGGCCCATCAGGAATAGTTGTTGGAGCAACAGCCAAGAAACAGAATCCTGAAAAAGCAATGTTGATTATCAAAGAAGAAGAAAAAGGGCTGGTTCCATGCGGCATTCCTTATACTTTTCATAATCTGGACAATTTAGATAAAAATGTAATGGGTCCAAAACCATTCACCGATCTTGGAGGGGATGTTATAGTTGACCCTGTGGTTGATGTTGATGTTAAAGGTAAGGTGATTACCGTTAAATCAGGCGATTCGTATAAATACGATAAATTGATATTTGCAACGGGGTCCACCCCTGTTATCCCTACATTTATTCCTGGTTATGATCTTTCCGGGGTTGAATATGTAAAAAAGAGTTACAGTTATATTAAAGAACTTAAAAAGAAAACCGACCTGGCCAGACATATTGTTATTGTGGGAGGAGGGTTTATCGGGGCAGAACTTGCCGAACAGCTTGCATTACATCCCGATAAATCAGTTACGATAATAGAAAGCAAACCATTTTGTTTTAACAAAGCTTTTTCGGGAGAACTCAGTAAAATTGCTACCGAAAAATTAGAGGAGACTAATATCAATGTATTTACTTCAACTTTTGTAAAAGAGGTTGTAGGGGAAAACGGAAAAGTTACAGGGGTGCTATTAAACAACGGTGAAATTATAAAAGCCGAATTGGTAATAATGGCCATAGGCTATGTTCCAAATACTGAATTAGCGGGAAAGGCCGGCTTGGAACTGAATGCTGAAGCCGCTATCAAGGTCGATAATTTTCAAAGAACGAATATTAAAGATGTTTGTGCAATTGGTGATTGTTCTCAAACATTAGGGTTTATCACAGGAAGATTGGACCACATAATGTTAGCATCTACCGCCACAGCTGAGGCCAGGGTTTTAGGGTATAATTTATTCAACATTAAAATTATAGATTGGAATACGGGTACAATTGCAATATTTTCAACTGAGATCAATGGCCTGTCAATGGCAGCAGCGGGAGTGAATGAAAATAATGCAAAGGAATTTAATATTGAACTTGTATCTTCTGAATTTGCTGATTTTGATACTCACCCCGGAGCTTTTAATGATACTTCTTCATTAACTGTCAAATTATATGCTTCCCCGTCTGATGGCTCTGTTATAGGTGGTGAAGTATGGGGAGGAAAATCAACCGGAGAAATTATTAATATAATAGGAATGGCTATTCAGAAAAAGGTTACAGTATATGAGCTAATCTCATTTCAAGTTGGGACACACCCTTTGTTAACTTCAGCACCAACAAAGTATATTTTAATTAAAGCAGCAGAAGGGATTATTACAAAAATTAAAAATAGTTAAGATTATTAATGCATTAATAATTAGAAAACAAAAATTTACCTTAAATGAAAAAGCGAACTGGAATTTGGCTTGATCATAAAAAAGCCACAATTATTACCTTGGATAGGAGTGGATATAAACTTAACACCATTGAATCTGATATTATTACCAGAGAGAGAACAGATGGAGAAACAAAGAAATATGGCAGATTTGGTGATCAATCTCTTAGTCAGGAAAAGCATAAAAAAAGACGTATTAAAGAACAAACATCCAAATATTTGAAAAGTTTGTTAAGTGAAATAAAGGATGTGGATGAATTAGTATTGTTCGGGCCTGCGAATATGAAAAAGGAGTTAGAAAATCATATTCTTAATGATTCGACACTAGCATCCAAACTTAAAGCAGTAGAATCTGCCGACAGTATTACTGAGAATCAGATGGTTGCATGGGTGAAGAATTTTTATTCTAGTTAAAGATTATTGAATAATGGCTGTCAAATCACTTGATAAAATTAATGAGGTTTTGTATCGCAAGTAAAAATGGACATGTTATGATTACAGAAGATAAAAAGAAACAACTTGATCTGGAAAACAAAAAAATAACCAATAATATTCACAAAATAAAACATCGTATTGTGGTTTTTAGTGGAAAAGGAGGTGTAGGCAAAACAACGGTAAGTGTGAATCTTGCCTATGGATTGCATATTCATGGTTATAAAACAGGAATTCTTGATGCTGATATAACAGGGCCTGATATTCCTAAAATGACTGGCATTCAAGGTGAATTACACAGTGATGGAAACAAAATTATCGCGCAAGAAAGCCATGGGGTCAAAGTTGTTTCTATGGCTAATATACTGCCACCCGATCAGGCAGTTATTTGGCGGGGGCCATTGCGTTCGAAAATGCTGAATCAATTCTTAGGCGATGTCGAATGGGGTAACCTGGATTATCTTGTAGCTGATTTGCCTCCTGGCACCGGTGACGAAATACTCACCATGACGCAAAATATGAAGCCCGATATGGCTATCATCGTTACCACACCTCAGGAACTATCATTAATAGATTCAGCCAGGGCTATCAGTATGGCAAAAAAAATGGAAATCCCTAAAATTGCCCTCATCGAAAATATGTCCGGGTTAATTTGTCCGAAGTGCGGTCACCGAATTGAATTGTTTGGTATCGGTGGTGGCAAAAAACAGGCTGAAGAAATGAATATTTCTTTTTTAGGTGCAATACCGATTAATCTTGAAGCGCGAAAACTGGCAGACGAAGGGAAACCTGTCATTCTTGAAAACGAAGAAGCTGATATATCTGTCACGATTTTTCACATTGTAAAGGAAATCGAAAATATGTTTAATGAAAACACAAAGGCTTCAATGTCTTAAGTAGTTTTAGTATAAAAGTTAAAAGTATTATGAAAATCAGTCACATAAATGAAATGAGGAATTTGGATCGTCGGGCCATTGATGAATATGGTATTACCCAGGAAATTCTTATGGAAAATG
>JAIOTT010000058.1 GCA_021106655.1 Bacteroidales bacterium | reverse complement strand
CGGAAGTAGCGGAATGAATACAGTTGAGTTAAATACACAGCTCCGGAATCTTCCTGAAAATACCTTCGTTCTTTTCTCAACCTGGCAAATAGATGGAGAGGGAGTTTTTTGGGATCCGGTAAAATATTACCCGGTGTTAGCGGAGAATTCAAATGCTCCAATTTTCCCCGTTACTGATATTGGCGTAGAGAATGCTTTTCTTGGTGGCTTGGTTACTGTTTCAACTACACAAGGAAAATTAGCCGCTGAACTGGGAATACAAATACTATTTGGTGAATTACTGGATAATATTGCTCCCGTAAAAGATCAAAATGCCTACTATTTTAATTGGCAGGAATTAAGTAAATGGAATATTAGTTTACGGGATATCCCCTCAGATGCTGTCATTGTCAATAAACCGCTAACAGTTTACGAGCAATATAGAACTTATTTCTATTTAACGCTTGCATTGATCATACTTCTATTTATTCTATTCTGGTTACTATTACTTTATCACTTTAGATATAGAAATTATGAGATCCAACGAACAGAAATGGCCAATAAAACAAAAAGATTGGCAAACCGTTATAATATTCTTTTTGAACAGGCAAACAATGCTATCGTCATTTTCGAACTGGAGACGGGTATTGTTGCCAATTTTAATAAAAAAGCGCTCAAAGTATTTAATACATCCAAAGAGCATTTTGAGCATTATCCATTAAAAAAATATTTCAATAATTATAGTGAATTGAAAAAGAATATTAAAAATTTATTGAAAGCTCCTTTTGAATTAGAAATGTTTAAAGAGGATGGAACTCCATTTCATTCTCAAGTGATCCTAAACCTTCTAGAAGAAGATGATATTAGCTATATTTACGCGATCATTAATGATATCTCATCAAAGAAAGAACAGGAAATTGAACTTAGGGTAAGTAAGGCCCGCCTAAATGAAACATTATTGAACAGTAAGAATTCTTACTGGGAATGGGATCTTGTAAATAACATCTTGATCAAAGATGATAACTTCTGGCTTGCACTTGATATTGATCCCAAAAAACTGAAAAAGGATCCTATTGAATCCAGTTATTATTTAAATTCGGTTCATCCGGATGATCTGGATGCTTATGTAGATAATATCAATAAAGCCGTACTGGGTGAACAAGATACGATATTGAGTGAAATCCGAATGTCTTTTAATGGTGCGGAAACATGGGTAGAGATTCGTGCTGTTATCGCTCATCGTGATGAAAATGGAAAAGGATTGATGATCAATGGGTTCATGATGAACATTAATGAACGCAAAAAACAGGAAGAAGAGCTTATTAATGCAAAAGAGCGCGCAGAAGAGTCAGATCGCTTGAAATCAGCTTTTATTTCAAATATCAGTCATGAGATCCGAACTCCTTTAAATGGAATTGTGGGTTTTTCAAATCTATTAGGTCGGGAAAATCTGAGCTTGGAAGACAAGCGAAAATATTTATCATTTATTAACGAAAACAATGATCTTCTACTCAAATTGATCAATGACATTTTGGAAATATCCAAAATTGAGGCAGATTCATTGACTATTAAGATGGTGCCTTGTAATCTTATGGCATTGTGTGAAGATATTCTTGCGCAAGAACAAGTAAGCTTGGCACCAACCGTTACACTTTCTTTTACCGAAATACAAAACATCAATGTACAAATTGACAAGATCAATTTAACTCAAGTAATACGAAATCTTCTTTCTAATGCAAAGAAGTTTACTCCTGAGGGACGTATTGAACTTGGGTTTAAAGTAAAGAGAGACATAGTGGAATTCTATATTCGAGATACGGGTATTGGAATTCCCCAAAACATGCTCAAGCAGGTGTTTGATAGATTTACTCAGGTTGATCCTTTTTCTTCGGGTATTGGATTGGGATTATCAATAAGTAAAGCAGTTGTTGAAAAAATGGGAGGTGAAATTTGGCTGGAATCTATTCAAGGTGAGGGAACAACTGCCTATTTTACTTTAAAATATAAAAAAGCTAAGATTAACATTAACGAGATAGAGCCAATTGCTTCTGACAAATCTAATAAAAATAAAAACAATAAAAAGATAAGAGTATTGATAGCAGAAGACGATGAAAGCAGTTTTGTCCTTCTTAATGTTATCCTTACAGGAAAGTATGAAGTGATCCGAGCCATAAGTGAAGATGATATTATATCACATCTTCAACGATATATGCCCGAAGTTTTACTTGTAGATACGGATATGCCCGGATTTACAGATGAAACTGTTGAAGAGATTAAAAAAGTTTCAAAAAATATTCCCATTATCGGAATAAGTGATAATACATTGGATTTTATACGAAATAAAGAAATTGGAAGTGTTTTGGATGAACATATTTCCAAGCCCATCAATATAAAGATCTTGAAGGAAATCCTCGAAGACCATCTTAAAGAAAAATAAATTTAGCTACATTCCTGTCTCATCAGCAATAGTCGACATAGCTTCGATGGATATTGCAATGAATTCAGTTAACTCCATACCGGCATGTTCCGCGGCGTCGCGTATAAAATCCCGGCTAACTTTTGCAGCGAAAGAAGGTGACTTGAATTTTTTCATGATGGATTTAACTTTAACCCCATCGATCTTCTTTTCGGGTCGTAAAATAACATAAGCAGTAATTAGCCCGGTAATGCTTTCGGCACCGGCAAGAATGTATTGAAAATCTGTTTCTCGCTTATGAATTACTCCCTCAATACCTTCTACATGAGAAAGGATAGCATCGAAAAGTTCAGGAATATCATAATCGGCATTCTTGAGTAATTCAACTGTATGAATCCCATGTCTCTGCATATTTTCACCGATCTCATCAAGATCGAGATCATGTAAAAGACCCGCGATTCCCCAAAAATCTTCATCTTGACCAAGATGTTTTGCCAAGGCGCGCATAATGACCTCGGATTCTTTCGAATGAAACCGGAGATACTCGGTTTTCAGGTAAGTGTCCAAGAGTGTTCTTGCCTCTTCATACGTGATAGTAGTTTTCATTATATTTCCGCTTAATTAATTTATTTGAAAATTTACATCACTCTGAAACAAAATGAAAGATAGAAAGATAGAAAGAATTAGTATTTGCGTATACTGAATAATTAACGCAAATTACTCATACAAAAATTTGTTATTCCTCTTAACCTGCATGATAGTCAAGGATATATTATGAAACGAGTTCTTATTTTATTATTAACCCTGATCCTGATTTGGAGTTGTTCCGGATCTTTACCTGACTGGTACAATAACCGAGAAGAATATTTCCCTGAAAAAGATTATATAGCTTCAAAAGGCTGGGGAGCAACCCCCGAAAAAGCCATTGAACAGGCTACCATCAATATGGCTCAAACGTTTAGCAAGAATATTACCGTTGAAAAGAATATTTTAGAGCGTTATGAAAGTATCTCGGACATGAAAAATATCACTGAAAAATTCTACGAATATTCTGAAGAGACAGCTCGTTTGATCTCTGATCAAAATCTTATAAATATTCTTTTTGTTGAACCTGTATGGGACCGTAAAAGCAAATCTTTTTATACTCTAGGGTACATGAAGCGCTCGGAAACTGCACTAATATTGATGGACAGAATGAAGCGTGAGCAAGAAAATATTGAGTATTATGTTCGTATGGCATTTGGAACGAACAATGCAATTGAAAAATTCCATTATTATACGATAGCCTGGCTGACGGCTGGACGGAATAAAATGATGCAGGAGCAATTGGATGTTTTGGTACCGGGCATAGGCGTTAAATCCATTTACACTTTTGCTGAACTGGCAGAATCAAAAAATAAAGCTGCTAAAGATATTCACTTTGTTATTTCAGTCGAAGGAGATATGCATGATCGAGTAAATCAAGCAATTCAGACTGCAATAAATGGAGCAGGTTTTAATACGGTTGAGAAAAATGCTTTACTAGGCCTACGAGCTAAAACTTTGATCAAGAATATTGATATTGATCAAAAGCCTTTGTCCTTTGTTTCTTGGGAACTTCAGCTTTCAATGACCAATCGGCAAAATGTGATTGGTCTGTCGATGATGGAAGAGGGAAGGGAAGGTTCAACCAATACAGAGAACGCAATAATGCATGCATATGAAAGCATGCAAGAATTTATAAACACTGAATTTCAGATAAGATTAATGGACTATTTCGATACTTTGGAAAAGTAAGTAGGACATTACTCTAAAGACGTAAACAGTGAACAGTGAACAGTAAACAATAAATTTAATAATTTCTACTCATAACTCATAACTCATAACTGAATTATTGTCATTTGCCTTTTGCTATTTATTCTTTTTTTAATTAGAATTCAGAGTAAAAATTTGAATAATCGTGTAAGGAGCGTGGACATGAATTTACATTGGTTGGACTATAGCGTTATCTTATTGTTTTTCTTTGTGATATTTGGTATTGCAGCTTATTATTCTAAAAAAGCAAGTCAGGGAACTAATCAATTTTTTCTCTCGGGAAGAAACCTTCCCCGGCGGTTGGCGGGAACCGCTATGGTTGCTACGACCTTTTCGGCAGTTACGCCTTTTTCCTTACCGGAATTAGTTGTCAAAAACAGTTTTTTTGGTATATTCTTGCGTTGGTAATTGCCGCGTTCTGCAATGTTGACTATGTTTTTTTTTGCTAAT
>JAIOTT010000344.1 GCA_021106655.1 Bacteroidales bacterium | reverse complement strand
GGAGATTAATAATTTATTGAGCATATTTTATGTTGTTACGGGTCACGGGTTACGAGTTACGGGTTACGGGTTACGGGTTACGTGTTACGGGTCACGGGTTACGGATTACGGATTACAAATTATGGATTTCCAATTTCTAATTTCTAATTTCCTATTTCTAATTTCCAATTTCTAATTTCCAATTACTAAATAAAGAGTGCAAAGATAGTTTTATTTGGAAAACAGTTATCAAAAAGCATAGCAAGACTATAACCCACAGTTTCAAAACATTACATTTGTTAATAAATATTTCTCTAAAAAATCACTATAAAAAGATGATTATAACCTAATTTTGACCTATGGAAGAAACTACAAAAAAAACACTGGATAAACGCAAAAAAAGAAGTAGTTTATCAACTTCTCCCCAAGCTGTTTTTGAACATGGTAAAGTTCCCCCACAAGCTATTGACTTGGAGGAAGCTGTACTTGGAGCTCTTATGCTCGAGCAAAATGCTCTTACCGCTGTTATCGATATTTTAAAACCTGAAGTGTTTTACAGGGAAGCACATCAGTTAATTTTCACTGCTATTCACAACTTATTCTCCCGTTCTGAGCCAATAGATATTTTAACAGTCACCAATGAGTTAAAAAATAGTGGGGATCTTGAGATTGTTGGTGGCCCTTATTATATTACCCAACTCACTAACAGGGTCGCCTCTACTGCAAATATTGAATTCCATGCAAGGATCATCTCTCAAAAATTCATACAGAGAGAACTCATAAGGACCTCAGCGGAAATTATCAAAGATGCATTTGAAGACACAACAGATGTTCTTGAATTGCTTGACGAAGCCGAGAAGAATTTATTTGCTATCAATGAAAGCAATTTACGCCGAAGCTCGGAAAATATGCAATCCCTTGTTTCGGAAGCTATTGAACAAATAGAGGCTGCTAAAAGTCATGAAGGTCATTTAAGTGGTGTTCCTTCCGGTTTTACTGAACTGGACAGGGTTACATCAGGTTGGCAAAAGTCAGACCTGATAATTATTGCATCCAGACCGGGTATGGGAAAAACTGCCCTTGCTCTTTCAATTGCAAGAAATGTTGCAATAGATTTCAATAAACCTGTCGCTATTTTTTCAATGGAGATGGCAGCTATACAACTTGTAACACGGCTGATCTCAAGTGAGACTTCCCTGGCAGCTGATAAGTTGAGGAGAGGAACCCTGGAAAATTATGAATGGGAACAGTTGAATGCAAAAATCGGTAATTTGGTTGATGCTCAAATATTTATCGACGATACACCTGCATTAACAATCTTTGAATTAAGAGCCAAGTGCAGAAGGCTAAAAGCACAACATGATATTGAACTGATCTTTATTGACTACCTTCAACTAATGTCAGGAAGTGGAAAATCTATGGGAAACCGACAAGAAGAGATCAGTAATATTTCCAGATCACTTAAAAGCCTTGCAAAAGAACTTAATATCCCTATTATCGCTCTGTCACAATTAAGTCGTAGTGTTGAAACAAGAGGTGGTACAAAAAAACCAATATTATCCGATTTAAGGGAATCCGGTGCTATTGAGCAAGATGCTGATATTGTTATCTTCATTTATCGACCGGAATACTATAAGCTAGATGAAGATGAACAAGGAAATCCTACTCACGGGCTTGCTGAGATCAGCATTGCAAAACATCGTAATGGTGCACTCAAGGATATTCATCTAAGGTTTGTTCCGAATTTTGCAAAATTTATGGATATGGAGGTCGAAGATTCTGCTGAAGATGCATTAGGAATATCAGGTGAAGATGATTCGAGGATATTTAAAACGGTCCAATCCAAAATGAATAACATGCAAGATACTGATATACAAAGTGAAGATATTCCATATTGATTTTCCTCGATAACTTACAATAATTTTTGTTTAATTTTGTTCTCTTTTTTATTCCTGCAAGGCAGGTCGAATTGAAAGCTTTGAGGATTAGTAATATTAATTTCCGAAGAAAATGAAACGATATTTCCTGATAATCTTATTACTGCTTTTTATAAGCATTGTACAAGGTGCTTATATCCTTATCCCAATGGATAAAACACAAAAAAATCATCTTAAGGCTTATGGCATTGCCTATTGGACTCTATCAAATGATGTTGATGTAAGCTGGTTAATAAACTATAGAGGTGGCAGTTTCATGTTCAAATACCATGAGACGCTGGAAAGAGAATGTTTAATACGTGACGTATCCTTCAAGATCATTGCGGATGTCCAATCAACGGCGATTTTACAGGAAATTGCGGATCCGGAAGTTAATATGGATATTATTAATTTACACATTGCCCCAAAAATAGTCGTATATTCTCCAAAAACTAACCAACCGTGGGATGATGCTGTTACACTCGTTTTGACTTACGCCGAGATACCTTATGATGTTGTTTATGATGAAGAAATCCTCGAAGGTGTTTTGCCATTATATGACTGGCTCCATTTACACCATGAAGATTTTACAGGACAATATGGCAAGTTCTGGTTTATGTATAGGAATTTTGCCTGGTACAAGGAGAATCAAAAAGCTTCTGAAGATATTGCACAGAAACTTGGATTCAATAAGGTTTCGCAACTTAAACTTGCAGTTTCAGGGAAAATACGTGATTTCGTTGCCGGCGGTGGATATTTATTCGCCATGTGTTCTGCCCCTGACAGCTACGATATTTCTCTGGCTGCTGAAGGTGTAGATATTTGTGATGTCATGTTTGATGGAGACCCACCCGATCCAGACGCACAACAAAAACTTGACTTCAGCAAATGCTTTGCTTTTACTGATTTTACCCTAAAATCAAGCCCCTACGATTATGAGATCTCATCAATTGATGTTACTCAAAGCAGAAAAGTAAATAGAAAAAATGACTTTTTTACTCTCTTCGATTTCTCAGCAAAATGGGATCCTGTTCCAACTATGCTTTGCCAAAACCATGAAAGTGTTATCAAGGGTTTTATGGGCCAGACTACAGCCTTTAAAAAATCATGCTGTAAGCCTAACATGCTTATCATGGGAGAAAATAAAGCTGCTGGTGAGGCAAGATATATTCACGGTGAATACGGTAGTGGCACATGGACATTTTATGGCGGTCACGATCCGGAAGATTATCAGCATTTTGTTGGTGACCCTCCTACCGACCTGAGCCTTTTTCCTAACTCTGCTGGCTACAGACTAATATTGAATAATGTACTTTTCCCGGCAGCAAAAAAGAAGAAACAAAAAACCTGATCCGGGCAACATATTATCGAAAAGTCTGTCAGACTAAAGATTTCCTGATATAAGTAACATAAGAATAAGAAAAATCATTCACCTCATCAGGTGGAAAATTTTCCCTTGATATTTCTTGCCACTCTTCATTTTTAATTTCAGGGAAAAAAGTATCAGCCTCAAAATGCTTATGAATATGAGTAATATATAATTTATTCGCTAAAGGCATAAACTGCCTGTAAATGGATCCCCCTCCGATAATAAAACTCTCCTTTTCATCACTGCATTGCCCGAGTGCCTCATCAATAGAATAGACACTTTTACAACCTTCAAAATTATCATCCGGATTATCCGAGATCACAATATTTGTGCGATTAGGCAAAGGACCTTTAGGAAGAGATTCGAAAGTCTTCTTTCCCATGATGATATTATGCCCTGTTGTTAATCTTTTGAAACGCTTCAAATCCTCTGAGATATAACAAAGCAGGTTGTTATTCTTCCCTATGGCATTCCCCTCAGCAACAGCGACGATAATGGAAATCTTTTTCATGCGTTTAAAATGATTAACAATTTAAAAATCAGATATCTATCACTCTTCGACTCCGCTCAGAGTGACATTTGATAGTGTCAGGTTGAGCGGAGTCGAACTTAAACCGATATTTTTCCCTTTATATGCGGATGTGCTTCATAATCTTCCACCTTAAAATCTTCATATTTAAATCCAAAAATATCATTAACAGCAGGATTGACTACCATGTGAGGAAGATCATAGGGATTTCTTGTTAATTGCAATTTTACCTGCTCAAGATGGTTAAGATAAATATGGGCATCTCCAAAAGTATGAATAAAATCACCGGGTTTCAATGATGTTGCCTGAGCCATCATCATTGTTAATAAAGCATAAGAAGCTATATTAAATGGCACTCCAAGAAAAATATCCGCGCTGCGTTGGTACATGTGGCAGGATAACTTACCATCAGCAACATAGAATTGAAACATAATATGACATGGCGGCAAGGCCATATTAACCAGATCTCCTACATTCCAGGCAACAACTAGATGTCTTCTTGAATCAGGATTTTTTTTTATTGAATCAATAACCCTGCTTATCTGATCGATGGACTCCCCATTGTAGCCCGGCCATGAACGCCATTGAAAACCATAAACATGCCCGAGCTCTCCGTTTGTATCTGCCCATTCATTCCATATTTTAACCCCATTCTCATTCAGGTATTTAATATTAGTATCTCCATTAAGGAACCATAATAGTTCATGAATGATAGATCGATAATGAAGTTTTTTTGTTGTTAGAAGGGGAAAGCCATCCTGAAGGTTAAATCTCATCTGATATCCAAAAACACTCAATGTACCTGTACCTGTACGATCAGTCTTTTTAGTTCCATTATCCAGAACATGTTGTAATAGGTTAAGGTATTGTTTCACTGTAAACTAAAAGTTATTTGTTATTCGTAATCCTTGTCATGCTGAGCGAAGTCGAAGCACGTAATTCGTAATTAAAAAACTATCCAAGAATAATTCCAACGATGGTAGCAGATAGCAATGAAGCCAAAGTACCACCAATCAAAGCTCTTATTCCAAGTTTAGACAACATAGTTTTTTTTCCGGGTGCAAGTGAACCAATTCCTCCCAATAGTATCCCAATGGATGCAAAATTTGCAAAACCACATAAAATATATGTTGTCATTACAATTGACTTTTCATGTGCAAATGCACCGACAGTAATATATTCTTTAAGGCTGATAAAAGCAATTAATTCATTTAGAATAGTTTTTTCACCAAGAAGTTGAGCAACCAGGGTCATATCCTGAGGGCACACTCCAATAAGCCATGCCAAGGGTGATAAAACAATTCCAATAATAAATTGCAGACTCAGGTAGTTGTATTGTCCATCCGTATAATCAGCAATTACGTCATTTAGATTTGTCCAATCACCTACTTTAAGCATAATAAAATTTAACATTGCAATAAATGCCAAAAACACCAATAACATTGCTGCAACGTTAACAGCAAGTTTCAATCCTTGTGTAGTTCCATTTGCAATAGCCTCCAGCACATTAGATCCTATT
>JAIOTT010000006.1 GCA_021106655.1 Bacteroidales bacterium | reverse complement strand
TCACTTTATATTGTAAGCCTCCCGGTAATGTTATTACACCTTGAGTCTCTTTGTTTTCGCTTAGGAACTTTGCTCCTTCAATTTTATTTTGTTCAATTGCAACAGCCTGCTCCTGCTGGAATTTATCGTTCATAATTAGTTGAAAATCGTTAAGTATTTCAACAAGAACTGAATCCGAAAAATCATATTCCCCGCTTATTCCATCTTTAAGACCTTTTGCAAAAACATCAGTGTTTATTTCAACATCCTGAGTCTTAAAGTCATTCCCGATATTAACTCCAAGAGTATAGCTAAGAGAGTCTTTATTATTAACAATTTTTGTATTATCAATTTTTCCTGCATCATTAACACAAGCTGTCATTAATCCTAATAATAACGACATAATTAAAAATGGAACAATTTTCTTCATGGTCAAAATCTTTAATTTATCTAATTGTTTAAATATAATTAACTTGATACAAAAATATGGAAATATTGGAATAAATCAAATATTAATCAAATCACTTTCGCTCACAAAATTTATAATACATCGACGGAACAACTATCAAAGTGAGGAATGTAGCGAAACTAAGTCCGAAAATAATAGTCCATGCCAGGGGTTTCCAGAATATTGCACTACTACCTCCAAAATAAATATTTGGATCAAAATCTGTAAATAATCCCGGAAAATCAATGTTCATTCCAATGGCAAGTGGTAATAATCCTAAAATAGTTGAGGAAGCTGTTAATAATACAGGCGTCAAACGTACAGACCCAGCAGTAATTATTGCTTGCTTTTTATCTCCTCCTTTTGCAATAATTATGTCAGTATAATCAATTAGTATGATAGCATTCTTCACAACAATACCACCAACAGCAATAATACCCATACCGGTCATTATTATTGAAATATCAAGTCCGAAAATTATTGTACCCAGTAATACTCCTATAAGGCTGAATAATATTTGCACAAGAATGATCAAAGGTTTTGCAATTGAATTGAACTGAATTATCAAAATCATCAATATCAGGAGCACCGCAAGTATAAAGGCATTCATAAGAAAGTTAGAATTCTCACTTTGTTCTTCCTGTTCACCTGTAAAAACTGCTTCATAACCATCTTCAAGAACGAAATTATCGGTATGCTTTTTTAATTGCTGTACTATTTCATTAGCATTATATCCTGATAAAACATTGGAAGATAAAGTTATCACTCGCTTATGGTCTTTTCTGATTATCCCTCCGTAAGAGGATGAGTAGCTGATATCTGCTACAGCAGTGATAGGGATCTCCTTAACACCTCCATTATCCCCTCCGGGGACAAGAAGCCTAATATTCATTAATGTTTGGAGGTTATCGCGGAATTTTTTCTGCAAACGAATATTAATATCGTATTCATCATCACCCTCCCTGTATTTTGAAATATCCTTACCAAAAAGAGCAGTTCGTAGCATCATGCCAATATACGCTGATTTTATACCAAGTTTATTGGCTTTTGTGCGATCAATATTAATAAGTATCTCCGGATTATTTAATTCAATATCAATTTTCAGATCTTCAATGCCCGGAACATTTAATGAATCAATATATTTTTGGAGTCTTTCGGTTATTGGTATAAGTTTGTCAAATTCTTCACCGCTAACTTCAATACTGATGGGTTTTCCGGTTGGTGGTCCCATTTTTTGCTTTGAAACTGTTATTTCTGCTCCGGGAATTTCACTCACAGCATCCCGTATCATATCTGGATATTTGCTGGTTCGTATTCCTTTTCTGAATTCATATTCAACAAAGGCGACAGTAACTTTTGCCAGCTTTGCCTGTGTGCTACGTTGGAAAACATCTTCTCCGGCATTAACGGCAACATTTGAAATCACCGACTCTACATCAGGGTTTTCATCACCTAGAATTTCGAAAACTCTCTCCTCAACAATTTTTGTAAGCGAATCGGTAACTTCTATACGCGTTCCGGCAGGCATTTTAATAAAAACCCAGATTTCATCAGGATCACCTTCAGGAAACAGAATGATTTTTGGAGGAAAAATCCCTGTCAGGAAAAAGGTGAAAAAAAGTAACAATACCGTTAATCCC
The DNA here is from genome assembly GCA_021106655.1 of Bacteroidales bacterium. Taxonomy (GTDB): domain Bacteria; phylum Bacteroidota; class Bacteroidia; order Bacteroidales; family SMBSF77; genus SMBSF77. Next base: position 14,985 of record JAIOTT010000006.1, on the reverse strand, counting down.
ATAACAACATAAGCATAGTAACTTTTTAATAAAAAAGTGATGATGCGCTTATATCCGTTGATCATTTTGGGTATGACAACTCCTTGAAATCTTTTTATCAGTGGGATTATTGCAAACTTAACCAGTAGATAAAGTAACAATACAAATATTATAAGGTTTGCAACGAATACAACTTTTGATAAATACATGATTGAAGCAAGACCCAAAGAAATAACTGTAACTAACAAAACTTCTTTATTCCTTGACTTAATGCCCTGACCTTTTTCACCCCGGTATTTCATAAAAGATACAGCAAATACAGGATTAATGAAATAGGCTACAAGCATGGAAACTAATAAGGTTATAATAATGGTAACCGGGATATATACCATAAATTTCCCCATCAATCCCGGCCAGAAAGCAAGAGGAATAAATGGTGCCATTGTTGTAATAGTCCCGGAAAATACAGGGCCTGCTACCTCTCCAACGCCAATTTTACTTGCCCCTTCTATCGAAAGATCTTTTGTAGTCATAAAGTGCCGGTAAATATTCTCGACAACAACAATGGAATTATCCACTACAACTCCCAGAACAATGATAAATGCCATTAAAACCACCATGTTCAGTGTATAGCCTATAAAATAAATAACAATAAATGTAATAAGGATAGACAATGGGATAGAGATAGCAACAAAGAGTGAATTATCAACCCCCATAAAAAACATAAGCACGATAACTACGATCAAAAAGCCAAGAATAATAGTATTGAAAAGATTGGCCAGGGTATTTCTTGTTATCTTACTATTATCACCGGTTACTGTAATTTCAAGGTTAGAAGGTATTCTTTCATTAAAATCTTCAAGTATTAGTTTTATTTTATCTATGGTATTTAATAGATTCTTTCCGCTTTTTTTAATAACATTAAGAGTGATAACATCTTCTCCCATCAGTCTTGAAAAGCTTTCCCTGTCGGCATATGCATCAATTACTTCAGCAATATCCTTTAGATATATCCCATCCCTGAGCAGAATATTTTTAAGGTCATCAATATTATTGAACTCACCCAGAATACGTAATGTCCTTTCCATCCCGCCAAGTTCCAGTTGGCCACCGGATATTGTAAGATTTTCAAAAGTTACCGCTCTTTCAATCTCATCAAAACTAATACCTGCTGCTTGCATTTTATAAAGGTCAACATTGATTTGAAACTCTCTTTCCAAAGCCCCGACAATATCAACACGTGTGACCTCTTGCATGCTCTCAATTTCATCCTGCAGATCATCAGCATATGATTTTATTGTCACCAGACCAAGATCTCCGGAAAGATTAATGTTGAGGATTGGAAATTCCGACAGGTCGATTTTTGTAATGGCAGGATCATCCAGTAAATCCGTTGGCAATTCAGATTTGGCTTTATCAACAGCATCTTTCACATCCTGAAATGCAACCGCATTATCAATATTGGTTTCAAATTCGATCATTATCAATGAAAAATCCTGTATGGAATTACTTGAAACCTCTTTTATTCCTTTAATACTTTTCAGTTCTTTTTCAATAGGTCTTGTTACGAGGTTCTCCATATCGGCAGGAGATGTTCCGGGGTAGATCGCACTAACTGAGAAGTAAGGGAATACTACTTCAGGGAAGCTCTCTTTAGGAGTAGTGTAATATGAGACTATACCATAAACTACCAGGAATAAAGTGATAAAGTAAATAGTGGTCCTGTTTTCAACTGCAAAGTTTGCCGGCTTAAATGATCTGATTTTCATATTTGTGCTTTAATAAACTGTAACCGTTTTTGATTTGAAATTGGAAATTGGAAATTAGAAATTAGGTTAGTAAAGTATATTTTTTTGAATTTCAAGTTTCTAATTTCAGTGTTCTGTGAATACTCATATATCTCTTTACTCCTGAATTCTTACAATATCTCCATCAGCAAGGCTATGAAAGCCAACAGTAATAACTCTGTCACCAAAGTTTAATCCATCAACAACTTCGATAAGGTCATCCTGATATAAACCTGTTTTTATTGTATGCTTCTTTGCTCTCCATTTATCACCATCATTAACAGCCAGGAAAAGGAATTTTTCCTTGCCTTTTTGTTGAATGACATTTATTGGAACAACCTTTGCGTTTAAAGTAGTGTAATCATAAATATCTAAAACTGCCAACATATTAGGTTTTAAACTATTTTGCTCATGCGATAGATCCAGCTCAATTTGAAATGTCCTGCTTTCAGGATTTATAATCTGGGAAACAGCATCAATAGTTTTAACACAACAAATGCCACCACCGGGGAAAGTAATATTGACGGTATCACCCTTTTTAACAGAAGTAATATATCTTTCAGAAAGATTGGCAGTAATTTTCAGGGAAGTAAGCTGAACAACTCTTATTGCACCAATTCCAGCCATGGCCATCTCACCTTCCTTTATCAAAATTTCATCAATAACTCCATCTATAGGTGATACGATCTTTCTTTTTCTATAGCTCTCATTAAGAGTTTTCAATTTCTTTTCCAGGGTTTCTTTGTTATTTTTAGCCTGCAAATATTGAATTTCACTACCGATCTGTTTATCCCAAAGCCGCTTCTGTCTCTCATAAACTATATTCGCCAGTTCAAGGCCGTTTTCAACTTCCTGGATTGTACTTTTAGTAATAATATCATCAATCTCTGCAAGTAACTTCCCTTTTTTAACATGATCACCTTTATTAACAAATATATGTTTTACAAGGCCAGGCTTTTCAGCTGGTATAAGAATATTGTTATCAGTTTCAACATTTCCCTGTACTTCTATATAATGCTTAAAGCTTACTGGCTTTATTGTATCTATTTTGACTGGTGTAGATAATTCAGAACTCACGGTAGTTTTACCTTGCAGTGCAATTTCTTTTTTTAAAGCCTCTATTTCAGTATCAATTTCTTTTCTTTGATCTACAAGCTCCTGCAAACGTGTTTCTTTAGATGTTTCTGTACAGGAAATAAAAATGACAAGAGACAATACTGCAAGCAGTTTAACTTTTTTCATATTATAATTCAGATTTATATTTTGCTTAAAATTTTATTCAATTTGATTTTTGCGCCCAACAATTCTTTTATTGATTCAATATACTTAGCCTCAGAATCTAAAAACTGATTATAGGATTGTGAGAGGTCAAGGCTTGAGGATATTCCTTCCTTATATTTTTCAGTTGTTTTTTGATATATCTTTTTTGCTATACTCAGGCTTTTAACTTTATTCTCATGTATAAGAAATGCATTATAGAAATCGACCCTTGCAGTGGTTAGCTCGAGTTCCAATCCTTCCCTGAGTTGCTGGTCAGCTACTTTAAGTTTATCAATTTTCAGCTGAGCCTGTTTTACTTTGGACGATCTGCTACCACTACTAAAAACCGGGATATTCATTTGTAGTCCAAAAAAGCTTGTTTTAAACCAGGGTTCATTGCCATCAGTAAAATTGAAATCCATTCGTTGTGCATTTTCCTGGAATGTAAGAAAGCTAACAATATTTGGAAGGTATGCGGCTTTCTCGAGCTTAAGTTGGAGATATGCTAATCTTTCCTGATTTTTTAACATCCTGTAATCAACATTGCTATTATAATCAAAAGCAGTATTTAAAAGCTTATCAGGATCCACCATACTTAACAGATCATTCAGGTCATCAGTCAGTATTATAACATTCTTTATTTCCATTCCCATTTGAAATTTCAGAAAATTATATGCAAGCTCTAAGGACCTTGCAACTTTAATCTGTGTGGTTTCTAATTCCGCAAGAAGAAGTTCTAACTGGTCGACATCTATATCCTCAATAAAACCGCTCTTATAAATTTCCCTCGTTTCATAAAGACTTTGCTTAAGAGTAATTAAAGTGCTGTCGATAATTATTTTGCTTTCCTCAGCAATCAGCACCATAGAATAGGCCTGGGCGATACTTTCTTTTATTTCTATCTCGCTTTTTAAAAGTTGGGTTTCAGAGAGACTCAAGTAAGCTCTTGAAGCTTTCAAGCCAACGATGTATGACCCATCAAAGATCAGTTGTGATGCAGAAGCTTCAAACTTAGCATTATGCTTCGTCCCAAATTGTACTTCAATAAATGTTCCGGGTTCCTCTCCGAAAAATTCACCGGGAATTAAACTGGTCGGGATATCGATAAAATTATTATACGACAGGCTTGCATTGATCTGGGGTAAGCCCAAAGAAGTTATTTCAGATACTTTTTTTCTTGCAATTTCAATATCTGTTCTTGCATTTTGCAAAGAATAACTTTTTTGTATTGCATACTCCTGAGCTTCAACAAGTGAAAACATACTTATTTTCTGGGCATGAAGTGTATTCATCCCTATAATCAGGAATATCACACTAATATATATCTTGATATTATTTTTCATATATTTTCGTTTTCTTCTTTTCAAAATACTCTACACCTTTCTTATTGGAAATACCCCTGATATGATTTTCAAACATGACTTCGAAAATTTTAGAGAATGAAATTTTTTTCATCGATAAAGATTCTGATATTGTAAGGTCTTCTAATTTTTGGACATACAATAAAGCTACAAGGTCAATATCAAGATCGTCCCTGTACAAACCTTCTTTTTTACCTGCATGAATATTATTTTTAACCCATTTTAATATAATCACCCTTCTCTTCTGAAGAAAATCCCTATATAAGTCCGGATAATATTTTTCAAGATCAAAAATTGCAGAAGGATTGAACTCCTTATGTTGTTTATTGATCATTTTACTGGTTTCAAGAAGAAAATCAATTGCATTCGTTTCTTTACTTTCAAGCTTAAATATTTTTACCAATTTTTCCTGAATTGAAAAATCCAAAACAACTTTAATCAACTCTTTTTTATTGGGAACATATTGATAAAGAGTTTTCTTGGAAACTCCTAATTCACGGCAGATATCATCCATAGAAACACTTCGTATTCCATATTTCAGAAATATCTCTTCTGTTCTTCCAAGGATATTTTCAAATTTCTCATCCATAAAAGTTCCTCCTGTATTTAGACATTATATTTTTTTAGTTTTTTTCTTTTTTCAAAATATTTTATCCCTTCAGGTTTAGCTATACTCCTGACAAAATTCTCAAACATTACTTCAAAAATCACTTCAAAAGAATATTTATCAGAAGGGAAAATATCTGTGTTATGAACATCTATCAATCTGCTGATATACAAACGTGCTATAAGTTCTATGCTCAAATCTTCTCTGTACATTCTTTGATTAATTCCCTTTTGTATGTTGATCTGTATCTTTCCAAAAATAAATTCTATCCTTTCCTCAAAATGCTTTTGATATATTTCAGGATAATATTTTTTCAATTCAAAAGTATTTGCAGGTGTGATATAGCGGAATTTCTCGCCAACTTCCTTGCTAACAGTTAAAAGTATATCAATTGCATTCTTTCCCTCAAAGTCATAATTGATAAAAATTTCTTTAAATCCTTCTCTTTCAAGGTCAAGAACTTTTTCAACCAGGTCTTTTTCATCTTTAATATATGTAAAAAACTGTGCTTTTTTAATATTAAGATCTTCACAAATCTTATCAAATGTTACACCTTTAATACCATATTTAAATGTTAGCTCCCTGGTTTTTTCCAGTATCATTTTAAGATTTTCGTCCATCGTATTTCTATTTGTTAGAGTTCGTTTATAAGGTTATGGATTTTATATCTAACCCCCAAAATTTAATCACGCAAAGGCGCAAAGGTTAAATTTATAGACAAGCTCAATTAATAAATATAACAGTTTCGGGTGCAAAGATAAACAAGAAAACGAAAGAAACAAATTAAATGCAAAACGTTTCCAATTATTTTTTGTTTCCGGGGGATGGCGTCCCTATCAAATAAATATGATATTTGTTATAATGTTATTTGGAATTATCAGACAGCGCTTTTCTGGCAATCAATTTTGCCTGTATATCATTATCCCGATCTGTGATAATGATATTTAAAGGAGAATTTATTACAGGGAATATGCCTTTTAAGACATTTGTTGGCTCATCTCCTTCAAACCCAAGATAACTGTATTTGCCATAATGAGGCAGTTTCCTTGCCAAACCGCTTAGTGCCATATCCATATTTGTGCCAAGAAAACCTATTGTATTACCTCCATTTTCAGGGTTTGGTAAAGCATATACCAGTGATCCGTTTTCTTTTACATCTGAGAATAGATGTTGATCACTGTCCTTCAGGTAGCTATAATAAACCGTAGGTATTTGAACTTTATCTGCAAATTTGTTTTCAAAACCGAATATCCAAATAGCTCTATTTGTTGGTAAGGATTCTATTTCAGCATCAATTACTATTTCAAGGCTTTTATCCTGAGCTTCCTGTATTTGTTTCCATGCTTTTGCAACTTCCATGTATGAACTAAACATGCTGCTTTGTTTAGGTAATACAATTACTCCACTCTTATCCCCCATAATTTGAGAGAGAGTATTAGGAACTTCTCTTTTATCGAGTCTTCTGAAAACATTATACTGTGGGTCAACTTCAATTTTCAGAGGTTCATTATCAAATATGAAAGAGTAATCTTTTGTCTTTTCATGGAGATTAACTTTATTAATGATAACTTCGTTTGATTCTTTGAGATAAATTGCAACAGGAACATTAATATCAAAAGCATCTTCATCCTGTACCTGTGATAATACAAATTTCAATTCATATTTATCATTTACCTTATCCATTTTCACATTTGAGACCTCCAGCTTAGGCGCTCCTGTCTTGTTTAACCATTGGTCAAAAAATGCTTTCAGGTCTTTATCACTTACTTCTTCAAAGCTTTTTCTAATATCATCAAAGGAAGCTTTTTTGAATTTATTATCAGAATAAAATTTCGCATATGCTTTAAGAAATATTTCATCACCCAGATCAAAGCGCAGCATTTCATTAAGCATCATTGACTTGCCATAGCCTATTGCTTCTTCAGCTGAATTATTTCTTGATCGAAATTCTGTAAGTGGGAAATCATTATCCGGATTAACAAAGTCGGTATACTTTTGAAGTGTATTACGACGATACTCAGCTCCCTGTCCGCTTTGCTCTTTAATTAAATGGTCAGCCATATATACAGTTATTCCTTCGCACCAGTTTCCTTTTTCATAATCTACATAAACACTGTTTCCCCAATAATTATGAAGTAATTCATGAGGATAGGAAGAATGAAGTATCCACGGAAAACGAATTACTTTCTCGCCCAATAGAGTGAATGATGGCATTCCATATCCTGTTTCCCAGAAGTTCTCAACAAGAGCAAATTTTTTGTACGGATATTTCCCAATCAGCTCTTCGTAAAGTTTTATGTAACTGCTCGTAACATTCAAGTATCTGGCTGCAAGTTTTTCATCAGGTGTTCTCAAAAATGCCTGTACAAGCACGTTTCCTGCATTAACATGATACTCTGTCCATTGTGCTGCAATAAGATAAATATCATCCATAGGCTCAGGTGACTCATACTTGATAAATTTTTTATCCTTAACAATATCGTTAACCGTTCTTTCGCCCTGCGACACTATTCCCCATGTGCTGTCAATTTTGACATTCATATTAAAAGTCATCAGGCCTTTCCCCGGAAAATATGGCACCCAAAATGATGATCCGGCAAGATATACCCCATTTTCGGATATAATTCCTTTCGTTTCACTGAAACCCCTCGCATATTCTGCAGCACCGGATTTAATTTCATCCTTAATGATTCCATCATACGACAGGGGGAGAACTTTTGGGAAACTGTTTTTTGTCAAGGATTCTATCTTATACTTATTTACAGCAATATTGTCAGGATCAGAACCAATATCATCATTTTTAATTTCTACATTGACTAGAGAATAATTCTCATCCAGGCATTTTACATTTAAATTCCTGTTTAAGTAGAAATATAAATCTTTATTTTCTTTATCCTCTTTAAAATGAATGACATCAATAACGCTTATTGATCCCTCCTTTACGTCAATTTCAACATTAAGATCATGAAAAAGATCTTGTGCAAAAGAGTTTGTTAATATGCAAAATATGCTAAGAAATAAAACTGCGTGTTTCATAGTACAATTATTTTAGTATTTAATTGCCAAAAATAAATGTAATTTAAATTAAAAACAACTTCCAAAAGGAATGACTAAAATTACAAATGAGCTAAAATGACTAAAATTAATTTTAGGCACTCGAAATTCTAGTTCATTTTAGTCATTCTTTTTAGTCACTTTTATTTCGATAACAATTCAGCGGTCTCAACAAGTTTAATAAATTCGTTTCTGTAACCAAACTCATCCTTTCCTTTAGCTTGTTTTGCCAGAGCCAGGGTATGTTTAAAACTTGAATTGGCCTTATGTTCCGAATCACGCAAAAGCATTCCAAACTCAGCAACTGCAACAGCAAAGTTGAAATTATCAGAAAGAGCCTCGGCCTTCATATCATTTTCTTTTACTTTTTTGACAATCAACTTGCTTTTGTTCTCATCCGGGTCTTTATAGCGAAGTTTTAAAGTCATAAGATTTGAACTGCTAACAACATTCGCTTTTTGATATTCCAGAGGATCAACATTTGACACTTTCTCATCTGAGCCTGCAAGGATAATTTCATAAAGCGCTGTGACAGTGTGCCCGCTACCAATATCTCCTGCATCTTTTTTGTCATCATTAAAATCTTCCTTGTTCAGGATCCGGTTTTCATAGCCAATCAAGCGATAAGCTTTGACTTTTGCAGGGTTGAACTCTATCTGTATCTTAACATCTTTAGCTATGGTATATAAAGTTCCCCACAGCTCTTCCCCAAAAACTTTCTTAGCTTCCATGATATTGTCAATATAGGCATAGTTTCCATTACCGGCATTTGATATCTTTTCCATTTTGGAATCTTTATAATTACCCATTCCAAATCCAAGGATTGACAGGAATACACCTTCTTTGCTTTTCTCTTCAATAAGTCTTGTCATTTCTCCGTCGCTACTTGCACCAATATTAAAATCACCATCTGTTGCCAGAATAACTCTGTTATTACCACCGGGGATATAGTTTTCTTTAGCAATTTTATACGCCAGTTTAATTCCTGCACCACCGGCAGTTGATCCACCCGCATTTAGTTTGTCGAGTGCAGCAATGATCTTGTTTTTATCTTTTCCTGAGGTTGATTCCAGAACACAACCTGCTGCTCCTGCATAAACCACAATTGCAACTTTATCTTCCGGCCTCAGGTTATTTACTAATATTTTGAATGCTTGTTTTAACAAAGGAAGCTTATTATGTGAACTCATTGAACCTGACACATCAAGAAGAAAAACAATATTTCCTGCTGGAATACTTTCAGTCGTTAATTCTTCTCCCTGAAGTCCTATCATCATCAGTTTATGTTTTTTATTCCACGGGCAATTGCCAAGCTCAAGGTTAACTGAAAATGGATCACCATTATCCGGCTGAGGATAATCATAATCAAAATAATTTATCATTTCTTCTATTCTAACCGCATCTTTGTAAGGCATTTGATTACTACTTAAAAACCTCCTGACATTTGAATATGAAGCTCTGTCAACATCAATTGAAAAAGTTGAAAGTGGATTATTTACAACTTCCTTAAAAATATTCTCATTGATCTTATCATACGACTCAGTATTATGGGGAATATAATTTGTTCCATCAGCTTTGTAAGCTCCTTTTCCCATAGCCGTAGCCGATTGTGAATAACTATGTTTCATGTCTTTTGAAGCGGGTATAACTTGTAATGAATGCTCAAGCAACACAGCCTCCTGTATTTCATCCGCATCCTCAACAATTTCAATTTCTTTTTTCACTTCTTTTACAACTTCTTTTAATCCGATATTAATAATTGTTGTTTTATTTGCTTCAACTTTTATTTTTTTGGAATAATAAGTATCATAGCCTGATTTCGCAACTTTAATTGAATATATCCCAACAGGAACATTAGCAAGAATAAATGAACCATCTGCAGCTGATGTTGTTCCACTCATTCTTCTTGTGTCGATGAAAAATTCAACAGTAGCAAAGCCCACTGATGTTTTCCTGCCTTCGATATAAACCTTACCTTTGATTGTACCTTTGTCAATAAATGAAATACCTTTTTGTTCTTCACCTGTATATTGTCTTTCAGTAAACGACATACTTAATAAAATTAATGAAGTGGCAAGAGCCACAGCAAAAAAAGCTTTTGTGAAAGATGATTTTTTTGTTCTCATGATTTTGTGGTTTTTTGTGAATAATTTGTTTCGTTTTTCATAGGATGCAGAAAACTTCCAGATTCCATAAAGCCTAATCATTTTTTTTCTTAGGCTGAATAATTCATAAATTGTGATAATATTATGGCTTTCTTTGTGTTACTTCGTGATGCACTTTGAGTTACTTCGTGGTAAAAAAAGATTAACCACAAAGGATACACAAAGGATTGCACAAAGTACCACAAAGCTTATGAATTAATCAGGTTGGAAGATTAATTTTTGTAGATGATTGTATCTGTGGAATAATAATTGTTATTTTTGATAGACATTTGTTGAAATGGACAAATATTAAATACTATTTAATAAAGAATGCACAGAGAACCACAGAGTTTTTTTTAACATCCTTACAACTGGAATATTTTTATTGATAAAACGAAAACAAATAAAAGAACTATCCGACATCGAGCTTGTTAATCATTATAAACAAACAAGTGATAAAGCCTATGTAGGTGAGTTGTTTGAGCGATATACACGTTTTGTATTCCTGGTTTCTATGAAGTACTGTAAAGATGAGGAACATGCTAGAGATGCAAGTATGCAAATTTTTGAAAAGCTGTTCACTGATCTGAAAAAACACCAGATCCATAACTTTAAATCCTGGTTGTATACCGTTACAAAAAATCATTACCTGATACAGATCAGAGGAGTTAAGCACAGAACAGTTTACGAAGCTGATTTAAAAAAAGATCACTATAATTATATGGAATCCGGTAATTATTTGTATCTTGATAATGAAAAGGATGATGAGAAAAAACTTATAGATCTCGAAGATGCCATATCATTATTAAGCGAAGAACAGCGGATATGTATCGAATTGTTTTATTTAAAAGAGAAATGCTATGATGAAGTAGCTGAAATAACAGGATACAATTCTAAAAAGGTGAAAAGTTATATTCAAAACGGTAAAAGAAATTTAAAGAATATTTTGACAGAAAAAAATGAATGACAATCAACATATGATATTTGAGGAATCAGGATGCCCCGCACATCAGCTGTTGCAGGATTACCTTGACGGGAAGCTTTCCGGCAAGGAAAAACATTTGATTGAAAAGCATTTGGTTGATTGTGAAATGTGTTCTGACGAACTCGAGGGCTTATCCTTATTAAAAGAAAGAGGGAAGCTTGATATGGTAGTTGAATACATCAAAATAAAATCTCTTAAAAAACAAAGCAAAATTCTACCATTCATATATAGATACCGAATTGCATCAGCAGCAGCAATTTTAATAATTCTTGCTGCTATAGTTATCATATTACAATTATCTACTGATAAGAAACACCAACCATTACTTGCAGAAAAAACAGAAGTTGTCCCTGAGGAAACTCGAGCTAAAGATAAAGGGGAATCTGAAGCTGTCAGTTCAGAGGAGAGAGATTATGAAGAAACAAGCGAGGAATTAAGAGAGGCAAAAAAGGCAGTTAGAAGCCCGGCAGTAATTCGTATTGAACCGATAGAAGATGTTGGGAAAGGGACTGATGCCGAAGATGATATTGAAGAAATAGTAAGCAGGGATATCATTGAAATAGACTCAGAATCTGATGATGTTGTTGAGATAAGTACACCAAAATCTTCCAAAGCAAAAAGTGGTGTTTATGAAACTAAAGAACATAAAGATGAGAAAATAGCTATTAATGAGGTTGCGAAAACAAATGAGGCTACAAAAGTTGAGGCTGCTGAGATAAACCAGATACCTGTCGAAACAGATGCCTCTAAGACTGCTTTATATACTCAAAGCACAAGTAAAAAAGGAGCAAGAAAATCTGCCGAACCAAATCCTATGGATAAGGCTTTTGAAAAGTTCAATGCAGAAAAATACAGACCTGCAGCCAGGCTTTTTGAGGAAATTATAGCATCTGACTCTACAAATTTTGAAGCAATGTATTTAACGGCATTGTGTTATTATGAACTAAAAAATTATGAAAAAGCAATTGTTTACCTCGGGGAAATCATGTCAAATGAGGGAAATGCATATTACGGAAAAGCTGAAAAACTTTTAATGGATATTAAGAAGTAAAACATTACAAGGTGGGACATAAAGTTTATTATAATGAAGATACTAATAGTTTTTGAGTTTTTGAACTTGCTAACCTTCTAAGCTGCAACAATTTTCAGATTATTTTATGATTGAAAAACGCTGAACAACAATTTCATTTCTTACTTCAAGCTCCAGAAAATATATCCCAGAGGTAAGGTCGGAAATATCAAGACTAACAATATCAGAATTAATTATACCCTGATCATAAAACCTGACCATCTTTCCCATCATATTATAAATCTTTATCCCATTTCCTGGTGTAGAATTTTCCCGGAATTGAATATTCAGAATGCCTGAAGCAGGGTTAGGATATATCCTGATAATACCCTCATCCAAGGCATCAGGAATCGAAAAAACATCAAGGGCAATGCCCTTAAATGCCACCCATGTATCATTTACATCAGAAAAAATACGGAGAGTATCTTCATAAGGTCCTGGAGTTTTGGGTGAAAACTTTATGGTAATGCTACGTGATGTGAATTCTAACATCTGAAAAGCTGTATCGCCTATAACATGAAAATCAAGTGGGGGATCAATATCAACTACATTAAGTGGTCCGCTGCCTACATTTTCCAATTCAAATGTTTCGTATACGCTGGTTGTTATTGGAACAAGTCCAAAGTCAATAGTCTTTATATCCGGCACTATCTTTGGCTGTTGTGTTCCCTTGCCTGTTATTACAACAGTGTCAATACTATGAATTGTGTTAGAAAAGAATAATGTCAGACCGTTATAATTTTTCAGCTGTGTCGGAGCAAAGCTTATACTTACTGTTATGCTGTCTCCTGAAGCAAGTTCAAATGAAGAAGGTACTGCAGAATAAGCTCCCGGTAGTTGAGCGAGATGGATCCGTGCTGTATCAATACCGGTGTTTTTAACCTGAACATCATGAGTTTGTATAGTGCTGGTGTCGGTTGAGAAAAACAATGAATCAGGTTGTACTTCAACAAAAGCTGTCAGAGAGTCAGTATTTATTAAAATATCATCAAAAACAAAACCATCAGAAGTTAAACTCCAGTTATCATATTGAACAAAGTTGATAAGGAACTTATTATTAAGATCTAAGCCATACTTTACAGCAATATCTGATACTGAAAGATAGGTTTTAGTCCAGTCCTTATAATTACCATATAAATTCAAGACCTTTGTATAAGTCATGCCTCTGTCATCAGAGAAATATATTCCATCTTCAGGATGATCTTCATCACCAAATTCCTTGACCCAGTATGTCATTACAACATTATTTTGGGCACTAAGATCAAGGTGAAGCCTGGATTGGTTTATACATAAATTACCATTTGTAACAACATCCATAGCCAGAGCATTAATACCTGAATGAGGTGAAAAATCCGGGCTAATACGTATCCTTCCATCATGGCTTGAAGTAGATGTAAACCAACAGCTGTCCATCCCGTTTTCAAATCCTGTTTCATAAGGAAGGGTAGCATAACAGAAGGATGTATCAAAAGAAAATAAATTTATATCATCAAAGGCAAAGCCATCACTGTCGATTGCCCAATTGTCGTACTGTTGAAATTTTATTACTGATGTTTCAGAAAAAGCTAAACCGGCTTCAGCTGTAAGTTCATCAAGGTTAAGCAATATTTGTGTCCATTCAGGATAACCACCTTCCAGAGTATATATTTTCTCAAAATTTGCTCCGCCATCATTTGAGAAAAATATTCCATCTTCATAATGATTTTCATCCAGGAATTTTTTAAACCAGAATCTTAACTGAACATTTTTCTCTCCTGATAGATTCAGCCTGAGTAATGCTGCATTGAGACAAAAATTATCTGAAACTGACACATCCATTAATAGATGATAATTCCCACTATGAGGTCCAAAAACACTATCTATCCTGATCCTTCCATAACTATTGGAGCTCATGGTATCCCAGTATTGATCCAGGCCATTTTCAAATCCTGTATAATAGGGTAATGAAGCAAATTGATTAATGCCGGGCTCATAAACACATATAGAAAACTCCCCAACGGAGCTTGTTGAATCATTCCAAAAACGGATGAATATCGTATCTCCAGGGTTTAAACTATCAATATTTATCAATGGCATAAAAGTATTCCCACTATTGTCGTCACATGCTTGAATTGCAAGGCCGGAACAGTTTCCTGAGTATACAGCCATTGCACCATTGGTGATACCTCCCACAACTGTATCTGTTTCAATGATCAAAGCACCACCATTAGGAACAACAGCTGAAAACCATACATCATATCCATCATAATTACTGCATGGAGGAGCAGGGACAAAAGTTGAGTTGGTAGCATTTCTATTGGAAAATATCAAGGGATCACAAACAAGATTAACAGAGAGCTGGAGTGCATCACATGGCTCATCATTGGCCGGAACAATTGAAGGGCTAATTACTATTTCTGTTGCATAGGGTATATAATTGTGTTGAGATAAAGTTAACTTCAGATTATAAAGAGTATCAATAACCGGAAGGAAGAATATCGTTCCTGAGCCATTATTAAGTTGGGTTTTGCCTATAAGCTGTCCTTTATATAAAGCTGTGACAACAGCATCAGGGCAGTTTGAATTTGAAATAGAAATAAAAGATGATCCTACAGAAATTGTATCAGGATGATCTGCGACGATAGTAACGGGGGTTTCGGTATAAATTTTCATTGCAGGATCACCGAAATAGTGAAATAATTCGTACTGATGTCTGTTGCCATTTCCTGATCCATCCCAGCATTGTACCATTCTTAAGAG
>JAIOTT010000276.1 GCA_021106655.1 Bacteroidales bacterium | reverse complement strand
TGGGAATTCCTAAAACTATGGATAATGACATACTATGGGTTTGGCAATCTTTTGGATTTCTCTCTGCTGTTGAGGAAGCAAGAAAAGATATTATGCAATTATTTACTGAAGTTACATCCAATCCAAGAATAGGGGTCATCCAGTTGTTTGGATCTTCATCTGGCTTTGTTGTTAGCCATGCCGCTCTTGGTAGTAATGTTTGTGATCTAGTTTTATTACCTGAATTAAACTTCAATATGGTTGATGTATGTAAATTCATGGAGGAAAAATTATATTCAAGAAAAACACAAGGAGAAATTGGAAAGGACATTAGTATGCCTTATGGTTTAATAGTAATGGCAGAAACAGCGATACCCACTGATTATAAGAAATATATAGATAAACAATACGTGGGTCTTACGCCTGATGAAAAAAGGGCCTTGAAATATTTTGATTCCAATAATAGAAGGGTGATGGGCCAAACTCCTGATGAATTAAGAAGTGCAGGATTGAAAATAGTAAAGAATGTTCTTGAACGACATATTCAGAGTGCTATGGGAGAAGGAATTATTAATCCTTTAGAAAATGATCAAGAGCTAAGACATAATCGACCTGCAGATTCATATTGGCTTAACTACAGAGTATTTACAAATGAACCTAGACATTTAATTAGATCTATGGGTCCCACTGTAAGTGATGTTGCATATGGTATTCGATTAGGTACAATGGCTGTAGATATGGCATTAGCAGGCTATACAGATTGTATGGTTAGTCAATGGTTGACAGAATACGTTGTAGTCCCATTGAAGCTAGTAATTTTAGGAAGAAAACAAATGCCAAAAGGTGGTATATTTTGGAAGACTGTAATTACTAAAACAGGTCAAATAAAAATGAAGTCATTATCCTTATAATTGGAATTAATTTAAATAAAGGATATAGACAAACTATATATAATTACATCTAAATATGCTATACAAATAAACAATTTAGTGCATAATATTTTAAATAGCAACTTGCATTATAATTATTTTAGGATTATTTATATGTTTGAATAAAAGCAAAGATTATGGCTTCGTTCTGCCCCGAATGCAAATCAACAGACATAAAGCTTTTCGAAGAATACCAACGCTATAGCTGCAATAATTGTGGTTATGGTTGGGATGTAAAAAAAGAAAAAGCTGATAAGCTCAGAATATTTCTTAGCTATGGCCATGATGCCAATGAAGAGCTGGTAAGAATGATTAAAGCTGACCTGGAAAAACGAGGACATGATGTATGGTTTGATAAGAATGATATTAAATATGGTGATGACTGGAGGCGCATGATTACCGAAGGAATTATTAGCAGTAACAGGGTTTTGTCCTTTTTGTCCAAACACTCGACCCGTGATCCTGGTGTTTGCCTTGATGAAATAGCTATTGCTATTGGTGTGAAAGGAGGGAATATACAAACAGTATTAACAGAAAGTGAAGCAGAAGTAAAATCTCCTGCAAGTATAAGTCATTTGCAATGGTTAGACATGCACGACTGGAAAGAGAGACAAGCTGAAGGGGAAGCAAGCTGGAAACAATGGTATGATGAAAAGCTGGCAGAGATTGTCCGGGTGATAGAAAGCAAAGAGAGTCGATGCTTTGCAGGAGAAATTGAAACACTATCTAAACATCTTAAACCCATATCTTCTGATTCTCGTGTAGCACAATTACTCTCCAAAGGTTTTGTTGGGCGTGAATGGCTTTCTGATGAAGTGGAACAATGGCGCATCCAATCTGACCGCTCTTCCCGCCTGTTTTGGATAATGGGAGCCCCCGGTGTTGGGAAAAGCGCTTTTGCTGCCCATCTTACACATTTTGGGCGTGATAAAATTATTGCTGCACAGTTTTGTGAGTGGGACAAACCCGACCACCGTAATGCTGCAAGGGTATTCCGTAGTCTTGCATTCCAGCTTGCCAGCCGCCTGCCAGACTACCGTAAGCTATTGCTTACTTTGCCCGAAATTGACCAATTAGATGGTAAAAACGTTGCTGAAATTTTCGATTACCTTTTTGCCAGTCCGTTGCAACACACCATTGACGGAGGACAACAACGCTACCTTATCCTTATTGATGCTTTAGACGAAGCTGCTGAAGGCGAACAAAACCCTTTGGTTGAAACGCTGGCGAGACATGCCCCTCAGCTACCTGAGTGGTTAGGTATGTTAATAACCAGTCGGCCCGAAAGCTCAGTATCCAGCCCATTGCAAGGGCTTAATCCTTATGTGCTGGATACCGGAACCGAAGAAAATAAAGACGATATCCGTTTTTATTTATACCAGGAGCTGAACTCACTGTTAAATAAACGAAATGATGCCAATGAGATCGTTGAACAAATACTTGAGAAAAGCGAAGGTGTTTTTTTATATGTTGAAAGAGTTTGCGATGATCTGATAAAGGGCAATTTATCACTTGACAAACTAGATAAATTTCCCAAAGGGCTTGGAGGTATCTTCAGGCAATTCTTTGACAGGCAGTTTAAAGATCTTAAGCAATTTCGTAGTAATATCAGGCCTGCACTCCGTACTATAATTGCCGCACCTGAACCATTGCCCGTTGATATTCTAAAAGATTTATTGGGATGGGAAGAGGAAGAATTATTCGATGTTTTACGAATGTTTGGCTCAGTATTTCCAATAATTGAAGAAAAAGGAAGAAAGCTGATCAAACCATATCACAAATCACTTATTGACTGGCTAACAGACCAAAAAGCAGCAGATCATTATTACATTGACGTTAATAAAGGACATAAACTTCTTGCTGATAAAGGCTTAAAAGAGTTAAAAAAAAGTATTGAAACACTAGACATCTATTTCATAAAGTGGTTACCAACACATCTTTTAAAAACAGAGCAATGGGATGAAGTTGTTGACGTTTTATGCAACCTAGATTTCTTCCAGGCCAAGGCAACTGTTAAACTTAAATACGAACTTGTTGATGATATTAATAAAGCATTAGAAGTAATACCGGATAACAAAGAAGAAAGAGATGGGGAAGAGAAGAGGCATGAGAGAATGGAAAAATACACAAACGATCTTATTGCCTGTGCTATGGGTGAAATAACAAGATTTGAGCTGCAAGTTCCTGTAAGCATAACTCCATGGACAGAAGAGCAGATAAATGCAGAAATTGAAAGAATAAAAAATAATCCTAACAGAGCTGACAAATTAAAGGATTTTAGAAATTTCCTCTGGCAGGAAGCAGAT
>JAIOTT010000156.1 GCA_021106655.1 Bacteroidales bacterium | reverse complement strand
TAATGACAGTTTTAGCCAATATGTTGATTCGAAATTCAGGATAGTTCAGAATCAGACGTCTGATGATGCATTTATTTTTTGTATGGATGATGATGTTATTAATAATGAATTAACAAAACGGACAATCAATGCTAAATCTTATCCCTTTTCAACTAAAAAAAAAATAAAAAATGAAGGTGCTTTCCTCAAGTGTCCATATGGACAGGATCCACCTTTATTACAAACTAAAGAAAACGAGATAATTATAAATATAAGACAAAAACCATTAAACATGACATTAGAAAACCTGGCATTACAAGGGCGGCATAATATCTATAACTCAATGGCATCAGGAATAGCCGCAAGACTTTTGGATATTAGAAAAGAAAGCATTAAAGAAAGTTTTGCTGATTTTCAAAATATCGAACATCGTCTTGAATTTGTTGCAACTATTCATGGTATTGAGTTTATCAATGATTCCAAAGCTACAAATGTCAATGCATGCTGGTATGCGCTTGAAAGCATCAACAAACCAATCATCTGGATTGTGGGTGGTATTGACAAAGGCAATGATTACAGGATCCTTAACAAGCTTGTAAAAACAAAGGTTAAAGGAATAATATGCCTTGGCATTGATAATAATAAAATACATAAAGCATTTGGAGATATTGTAGAAAATATCATCGACACATATTCTGCAAAAGAAGCTGTGCTGGCATCATATGATCTTGGCAAACAAGGGGATACTGTTCTCTTATCTCCTGCATGTGCCAGTTTTGACCTGTTCAATAATTATGAAGAGAGGGGCAACAGTTTTAAACAGGCTATTAATGCCCTTTAAAAAAGAATCAATTTTAAAAAGAGTTATAAGAAAACACTGATGTCTACAATATTTAAATACATTAAAGGTGATAAGGTAATATGGATAGTAGTAATAATTCTATCTATTTTTTCCGTACTGGCTGTGTATAGCTCAACAGGTACTCTTGCATATAAAAAACAGGCAGGAAATACTGAATATTATCTACTAAAGCATGCGACTATTTTAATTTTGGGTTTTGTACTAATGTACTTTACACACCGAATCAAATATACATATATCTCCAGAATATCCCAGATTGCATTATATATTGCAATATTGCTGCTTGCATATACACTTTTCAAAGGCACTAATCTGAATGAGGCAAAGCGATGGCTTACTTTGCCAATCATAAACCTGACTTTCCAGAGTTCCGATTTTGCTAAACTTGTATTGAAAATATATATTGCCAGATTATTATCAATAAAACAAAAGAAAATAAAAGATTTTAAGTCAGCCTTTGTACCCATAATGCTGCCTATCCTGATAATATGTGTTTTGATACTACCTGCAAACTTTTCAACTGCAGCAATACTTTTTACAACTTCCCTGATCATAATGTTTGTGGGTAGAGTAAACCTAAAGTATATTTTCTACCTGATTGGCATTAGCATTGTAAGCCTGGCTATATTCATTCTGATATTAATGAGTTTTCCGAACAACAGAGTTGGAGTTTGGGGCGACAGGCTGGAAAATTTTTATAACGGAGGCAGTGAAGAGAATTATCAGGTGGAACAGGCAAAAATTGCAATTGCAACAGGTGGGATTTTCGGCAAGAAACCGGGAAGAAGTACTCAAAGGAATTTTCTCCCGTCTCCATATTCCGATTTTATTTATGCAATAATCATTGAAGAATATGGGCTTCTGGGAGGGATAATTGTTATTCTGTTATACATGATATTACTATACAGGGGAGTAAGAATAGTAATAAAAACGCCGGGAGATTTCGGAGCATTCATGGCTATTGGCATAACCTTTAGCCTAGTCTTCCAGGCAATGATAAATATGGCCGTAGCTGTTAATTTATTTCCGGTTACCGGGCAAACATTGCCCTTTATAAGTATGGGAGGGACATCTCTGTGGTTTTCGAGTATCTCCATAGGTATAGTATTGAGTGTTAGCAGAGGTATAGAAGAATCAAAAAAAGAAAAGCAAAATGCAACAGCATAAATTTAAAATAATAATTAGTGGAGGAGGCACGGGTGGGCATGTTTTCCCTGCAATTGCTATTGCCAATGCATTAAAAACTAAAGTAAATGATGTTGAAATACTCTTTGTAGGTGCTAAAGGAAGAATGGAAATGGAAAAGGTACCTGCTGCAGGATATAAGATAGAAGGACTCTGGATCAGCGGCTTGCAAAGAAGCCTGAGTTTAAAAAACCTAAGTTTCCCATTTAAGCTAATTTGCAGTTTACTTAAAGCGAAAAAGATCATTAGAAAATTCAAACCCGATGCTGTTGTTGGAGTTGGAGGATATGCCAGCGGACCGACACTGAGGATGGCTGCATTGAAAAACATTCCGGTAATTATCCAGGAACAAAATTCCTATCCAGGAATTACCAATAAACTACTTGCTAAGTATGCCGACAAAATTTGTGTTGCCTACAGCGGGATGGAAAGGTATTTTCCTGAATCAAAAATCCTGATCACAGGTAATCCGGTCAGGCATGATGTTATCGACATCAAGGATAAGAAGAAAGATGCCTCAGAATTTTTCAGGCTCGATAACAAGAAAACAACAATCCTTGTTGTGGGTGGAAGCCTCGGCGCTGTCTCTATTAATGAAAGCATCAGAAAAAATCTTGAAACTTTCCAAAATCAGGAGCTACAGTTAATATGGCAAACAGGAAAAAATTACATAAACACTGCTAAAGATATTGTTAGTGATAATGATGATAATAACATCAGAGTAGTAGAATTTATTAAGCGCATGGATTATGCATATGCAATGGCAGATATTGTTATTTCAAGAGCAGGTGCAATTGCAATTTCGGAATTATGTTCAGTTGGCAAACCAACGATTTTTATCCCATTACCAAGTGCTGCTGAAGATCACCAGACAAAAAATGCTATGGAACTTGTCAAAAACAAGGCAGCACTGATGATCAAAGACAAAGAGGCAAGTGAAAAAATAAGCAAAGAAATAACAGGCTTGATCAATGATAAAGATCTCAGAATAACACTCAGCCGTAATATAAAAAATATGGCTTTTGAGAACTCTTCAGCTAAAATAGCTGATGAAATCATTAAGATAATTAACAAATAAGAATAATTGAACTTTAAAGAAATAAATAAGGTGTATTTTCTTGGTATCGGAGGGATTGGTATGAGTGCCCTTGCAAGATTCTTTTTAGCCATAGGCAAAACAGTTTATGGTTATGACAGAACGCATACGGCTTTGGTGAAAAATCTTATTTCTGAAGGGGCACATATACATTTTAGTGAAAATACTGAGCTGATTCCTAAAAATATTGATCTTGTTATATATACTCCGGCAATTCAAAAATCAAACATTGAATTTCAATTCTTCCTTAAACAAAAGTGTAAAATTTCTAAAAGATCAGAAGTTCTGGGTTTAATCACAAAAGATCATTTCACTGTTGCTATTGCAGGAACTCATGGCAAAACAACTATTACTTCAATTATTGCTCACATCCTAAAAACAAATAATAGTAAAATCACTGCATTTATTGGAGGAATAAGTAAGAATTATTCATCAAATCTAATTTATACTCCGGATACCGAAATTTTTATTGTTGAGGCAGATGAATATGACCGCTCATTTCTTGCCCTTGAACCCGACATTGCAGTTATTTCTTCAATTGATGCAGACCATCTTGACATATATGGGAACAGAGATCATCTTAATGAATCCTTTCAAGCTTTTGTTTCACAAATAAAAGCCGGGGGTAATTTAATCTCACGAAAGGGTATTAAAATATTTGAAGAATCAACTATTAACAAACTTGTATATGCCATAAATGATACAGATGCTAACTATTTTGCCTCAAATTTAAAAGTAGACGGATCATTTTACATTTTTGATCTATCACTTAATGGATTACAGATAAATAATATTAAATCCAATATTCCCGGAAGGCATAATATTGAAAATTGCGTTGCAGCCGCAGCTGTATCCAGCCTTTTTGGAGTAAAAGCCGGAATAATAAAAGAAGCGCTTGAGTTATACTCAGGAGTAGAAAGAAGATTTGATATTCGAATAAATACCGGAGAATTTATCTATATAGATGATTATGCACATCACCCTGAAGAAATTAAAACTGTAATCAATTCTGTCAGGGAGTTATTTCCGGGCAAAAAGATCACAGGTGTTTTTCAACCCCATCTATTTACAAGAACACGGGATTTTGCAAATGGCTTTGCACAAAGTCTTGCTTTGATTGATGAGGTTATTTTGCTGGACATTTACCCTGCACGTGAAGCACCAATTGATGGGATAAATTCCACTATGTTACTTAATAAGATTGACATAAAGCAGAAAAATCTATTTTCCAAAGATGAGCTGCTAATCAAAATACAAGATTTAGATACGGATATCTTAATAAGCCTTGGAGCAGGTGATATTGACCAGTTAGTTGAGCCAATTGAACGGATATTACTTAAAAAATACAATAAAAAGATATCATAGTTCCTAAAAAGATGAAGAAAATAATAAATATCGCAATATGGATAGTTCTAATAGTTGGACTGGCTCTCCTGCTTGGATTTTCATCTGTCAGGCATAAAAAACTTACATGTAAACATTTTGAGATTTCAATTAGATATAATGAGGCTGATACTTTTCTCCGTGTCATGAATATTGAAAAGGAGATTATCGCAGCAGGAGATTCAATAATAGGAAAAAAGCTGAAGAAAATAAATACAGGAGATATTGAGAAAATGCTCATGAAAAATCCATATATTATAAATGCTGATGTATATTCAACAGTTGAAGGGAATATACAAATCAACATTGTACAGCGACAACCTATCGTCAGAGTTATCAACAAGCATAACAAAGGATATTACATTGATTCAGAAGGAACTTTAATGCCACTTAGCCAAAAATCCACAACAAGGGTTTTGGTTGCGAATGGAAATATAAATGAGCTCTATTCTTCTTCTATCAGACTATCCGGGGATCCTGAAAATATTAATGAAGAGAAAGAGAGATCAAATAACTTGCAAAATATTTTTTATCTGGCTAGTTATATCAATAAAGACAATTTCCTGAAATCCATGATAGATCAAATATATATAACCAAAAACAATGAAATTGAGCTCATCCCAAAAGTAGGGAATCACCTGATCATATTTGGAAAAACAGATGATCTTGAAGTAAAATTCAACAATCTTAAAGCACTATATAATGATGGTTTTAAGAAAACCGGATGGAATAAATACAAAACCATCAACCTAAAATACAAAAATCAAGTTGTATGTTCTAAAAAATAAGAAATATGAAAGAATCGGAAATAATTGTCGGTTTAGACATCGGAACAACCAAAATAGCAGCAATTGTAGGCAAACGTAATGAGCATGGAAAGATTGAGATACTTGGCTCCGGTAAAACAGATTCACTGGGAGTTAAAAGAGGTGTTGTCTCAAACATCGAAAACACCGTTCAGTCGATAAGGGCTGCCATTGAAGATGCTGAGCAAAAATCAGGTGTTAATATTGAATTTGTCAATGTTGGTATTGCCGGACAACACATTAAAAGCTTGCAACATCAAGGAAACATTATCAGAAACACACTGGATGATGAGATAAACCAGACTGATATTGATAAGTTAACAGACAATATGTATAAGCTTGTTATGAATCCCGGTGAAGAGATAATTGATGTCATTCCACAAGAATACATAATCGATAAGGAACAAGGTATTAAGCACCCCATAGGCATGGCCGGCATTTCATTGGAGGCAAATTTTCACATAATTACAGGGCAAACTACTGCCGCAAAAAATATCTACAAGTGTGTAAGAAAAGCTGAGCTTGAAGTTGTGGAACTTATTCTTGAACCTTTAGCCTCTGCTGAGGCAGTCCTCAGTGAAGAAGAAAAGGAAGCTGGAGTTGTGCTTGTAGATATTGGAGGTGGAACAACGGATATAGCAATTTTTCAGGATGGTATAATTCGACATACTGCTGTTATACCATTTGGAGGTGATATTATTACTGAAGACGTAAAGGAAGGTTGTACAATTATCAAAAAACATGCTGAAGAACTCAAAGTGAAATTTGGTTCTGCTTTGGCAAGTGAGAATAAGGAAGAAGAGATTGTAGCAATCCCCGGACTACGTGGAAGACCACCAAAGGAGATCACCCTAAAAAACCTGGCTAGCATAATTCAGGCACGAATGGAAGAAATCATTGAACATATTTATTTTGAGATTAAAAATTCGGGTTATGAAAAAAAATTGATTGCAGGAATAGTGCTTACCGGTGGTGGAGCCCAGCTAAGACATATAGCACAATTAACCGAATTTATCACAGGTATGGATACCCGCATTGGATACCCCAATGAGCATCTTGCTAATGATGTGCCGGAAGAGATGGCTATTCCAATGTATTCCACTGGTGTCGGACTTGTAATAATTGGCTTGGATAGGTTTGAAAAAGAAAATGGAAATAATAAAAAAGTGAAAGACAAGTCTGCTAAAAAGAAAAGGGCAAGCTTTTTCGATAAAATAAAAAATTGGTTTGAAGAAGAAGAGGTAGAATAATTAACAATCATTTTGTTAAAAAGAATTTTTTTCTACTAATATTTCATTCAAAATATAATTTAATTTTAATGAAAATTTAACATCATCTAACATGCTTAAATTTGATTCCCCAAAAAATCAGTCTTCCATAATTAAAGTTATTGGCGTCGGTGGCGGCGGCAGTAATGCCGTGAACCACATGTATAATCAGGGTATTGAGGGTGTGGACTTCATTGTCTGCAACACTGACTCTCAGGCTTTGTATGCCAGTCCTATCCCTACTAAAATTCAACTTGGAACAAAGTTGACAGAAGGAAGAGGTGCGGGATCAGTTCCCGAAAAAGGGAAAGATGCTGCCGTGGAAAACAATGAGGATATTAAAACCTTATTGGAAAACAATACCAAGATGCTTTTCGTAACAGCCGGTATGGGAGGTGGTACAGGCACAGGTGCTGCTCCGGTTATTGCAGAAATAGCAAAAGAAATGGACATATTAACTGTTGGTATTGTCACTATTCCGTTTTCGTTTGAAGGCCGCAAAAGAAAGCAACAAGCTGAAAATGGTATTAAGGAACTTAGGCAACATGTTGATACACTTCTGATTATCTGTAATGATAAACTTAGAGAATTATACGGAGATCTGCCTCTTTCTGAAGCATTTAGTAAAGCCGATAATATTCTTACTGTTGCTGCAAAAGGTATTGCGGAAATCATCACAGTGGCAGGTTATATTAATGTTGATTTTGAAGATGTAAAAACAGTAATGAATAATAGTGGAGTTGCAATTATGGGTTCTGGTATAGCCGAAGGTGAAAACAGAGCTGAGAAAGCAATAGAAGCAGCTTTATCATCTCCTCTATTAAATGACGACAATATTGAAGGTGCTAATAATATCCTTTTGTATCTTTCTTCAGGTAGCGAGGAGATTTCAATGGATGAGGTTACTGAAATCACAGAATATATTCAAAATCAGGCAGGACTTAATGCTGAAATTATATGGGGAAACGGCAATGATGAATCATTGGGAAATAACATAAGCATTACATTAATAGCTACAGGATTTGAATCAAATAAAGTTGAACAGTCCAAAATCGCCAAGGTGAGCAAGGTAATGCATGAGCTTAATGATAAAAATATTCCTGATATAAAAGAAAAAACAATTGAACAACTTCCAGAAATCAAGAAAGTTGAAACTAAAGAGGAAGAGATTAAGATTCTGGCCGAAGATCAGGTAAAAAATAATATAGAATCAGAAGCGAATTCAACACAAGAAAAGAAGAAAATCGTCTTTGATCTTACTCAGACTTATGAAAGTAAGGTTGAAGAAAATATACAAAGCCCTCCAATAAAATCAGATTCAGCACCGATTGAGCATACCGAAGAACCTGAACCGAAACAACAAGAACAAGAAACTGTAGTAAACAAAATTCTAAACGATACGCAGATTGATACTGAAAAATCCAGTATTGAAAAAAAATCCAAGGAGAGAATTAAAAAACTCAGGGATCTTAGTGTAAAACTTAAAACCCCGGCAGGACTTGCAGAACTCGAAAACGAACCTGCCTATGTAAGAAAGAATGTTAGTCTTGAGGACAATATTCCATCATCCGAATCAGAAATATCACGCTTCTCATTATCAGAAAGTGAAAATGGTGAGACAGAAATCAAATCTAATAATTCCTTCCTGCATGACAATGTAGATTGAAAAGCTCATTATCTGTTTTGTTTTTAGCAGGCTAAATTTCTGGTTAACCTACAGGGTTATATTGTTATATTGTTATATTGTTAAATTGTTTATATAGCAATGTAACAGTTTAACAATTTTAGTATAACAATTTAATTATCTCAAAATGAGTCTGGAAAGTACTATTAATAGCGATATTAAAGCAGCAATGCTTAATAAGGATAAAAAAACACTTGAAGCTCTCAGAGCTGTCAAAGCTGCATTACTCCTTGAAAAATCAGCAAAAGGTATTAATGATGGAAATATACCTAAAGAGACAGAGATAAAACTTCTTCAGAAATTAGTAAAACAAAGAAAAGAATCAGCAGAGATTTATACTACACAAAATCGCGCTGAACTCGCCGAAACTGAAAATTTTCAGGCATTAGTTATCGGAAAATACCTCCCCGAACAGATGGGAGAAGAAGAAATAACTAAAATTATTAAAGAAATTATAACAAATACGGGGGCAACAAGCATTAAAGAGATGGGAAAAGTGATGGGAATAGCATCAAAACAACTTGCGGGTAAGGCGGATAATCGATCCATTTCTGTTATAGTAAAGAACCTCCTGAATACTTAAGGTAATTCTAAGTTTGAAAAATAGTGGCAGGAGCAGTATGAATTACCTACAGATTTATCTGTAGGAAAAGGGGAGACAAGCAAAATATGGTTTTAACCAAATAAATATTTCGGCTAAAGCTATTTTTTTGTTTTGATCTTATATCCACTGAATACGCTCAGCAGGGGATTTCTCCCTTCGGTCGAAATGACAATGCTAAATTTATTTTAATAAAGGGCGAGGCACACAATAATAATTATCAAAGGAGTGCCTCGCCCTTACTATTATAAAAAACCGAAATGTGTCATTTCGACCGGAATGAAGTGGAGGGAAAAATCTATATAACATATAAACTTAAGTTGATTTTTTTAAGTCAAACCATTTGCACATTTGCAAGTAATATAAGGAATGCAAACCCTGACGAAGAAGGAGTTGGGGGATGAGGTCAAAACAAACACTTACCTTTAAACAGAAAGGTATATTTTTATCCAACGGTTTTACATAAATACTTTTGATGATCTGATATATTATTTTGATGAATTTTTGTATCTTTGGAATAAATTTGATAATTGCCATGATAACAAAAACACAGATAATTAACTCTCTTGACAAATTACCAGAAAATCTTACAATCGATCAAATTGTTGATCATTTAATCTTTATCGAAAAAGTTCAAAAAGGACTAGCTGACTCTGAAAGTGGACGAATTAATACAGTTGAAGAGGCTAAAATAAAGCTTAATAAATGGTTAAAGTAATTTGGTCCGATTCCGCACTTTTTGATCTCAACGATATTGGTGAATTTATCTCAAAAGATTCTTTTAGATATGCACAAATTACAGTTGAAAGTCTTTTTAATTCTGTTGAGATTCTAAAGAGTTACCCAAAAGCAGGAAAAATGGTTCTTGAAATCGAAGATGAACAAATTAGAGAACTAATAAGAGGTAATTACAGAATAGTTTATCATATTATTGATGAACTTAGGATTGACATTGTAACAGTACACCACTGTGCCAGAATGATTTAATACCACATTATTTTTCAGAAAAAAATTTAATACAAGGATTATGTTAGTACAGAAATACAAAAATTTCAGCAGCTTTGTAAGAAAAAATATCCCATCAAAAGGAAAACAAAAAATCACTGAAGCTGAGTTTGATGATTTTATTAGCACCATACTGACAAACGAAAAACTTACTTTAAGAGATAAAATATATTGCCGCGACGGATTTGCTTATGTAAAAGAAATTGATCGTAAAACATACCAGGTTATTGCCTTCCAGATCAACACTTTTGCAAAAGGGGCTTTTAAAGATACTGAAGTAAAATTCTGTACACCATTATTATTGACTATTAAAGTCCATGGCTCTTACCGGCACGGTGAACGAACCTTAAAAGACACACCTTTATCGCTTGAGGAATTCTATCTCGGAAAGCATTACTCCGGAAGTAAAGGCGATGCATGTGACAGAGAAAAGCTGGCTGATGCTACAAAAAAGATCTTTCAATCTGAACCAAGAACACATAGTTTCAGGCATGAAATAATATATATGCTTATCAACACAAATTATGTTTGTCATCATATTGCCGAAACAATGGGTTACGTTTATGGAGCAATGGACTTGTTCTGGTATACAAAAAAGGATAAAGTTTATATGGTTTCAGGGTCTGAATACCTTGAAAAGAAGAGTAAACTAAATATCGAGATCATTGATAATTTTTCCTTTGAAAGAATGAGATCCAGTTTCTCTGTTCCACAATATGTTAAACTCCCGGGAGATATAAATAAATTTAGAGAAGAGTATGACTTAATGCTATGGGAAGTAATGTATAAACGTGAAAGGGAGAGCTTTTATCTGCCGGCAGGATATCAGAAAACTCCAAAGAAAAGATTTAATAAACCTGTAAATGTTATTACTTCACAGCATATAGTTGAATATATCCTGGCATCT
>JAIOTT010000448.1 GCA_021106655.1 Bacteroidales bacterium | reverse complement strand
TGAATCTTTGTGCCTTTGCGACTTAGTGGCTATAAAAGGATTTTTCAGAGGAGGCTCAAAATTAAATGATATTAACAATATAGCAATTTAACAATATAACCATTTTTTTTGATGTTCGACAGAGACAGGTGGCAGGAAATTTTCAGTACATTAAAAAAGAACAAACTGCGGACTTTTTTAACTGCTTTTGGTGTGTTCTGGGGTATTTTTATGCTGATAATAATGCTTGGCTCAGGCACAGGTCTTTATAATGGAGTAAATCAGGATATGGGTGATCTGGCTACCAATAGCTTTTTTATGTGGACTAGAAATACCTCAATCCCATATAAAGGCTTTCCAAGAGGCCGCCGCTATAATTTTAAAAATGCTGACACTGAAGCATTGAAAGACAACATTTCGGAAATTCAATACATAGCACCAAGGCTTCAGGCACAAGGATTTAGGGGTGGTGGTAATAATGTTGTCAGGGGTTTGCGTACAGGTTCTTTTCCGGTTTATGGTGATTATCCTGAATATAATATTATAGATCCTGTGGTTATCCTAAGCGGAAGGTTTATTAATGATTTTGATATCAGTAATAAGAGAAAAATAGCAATAATCGGACAGCGCGTTGTGGAAGAATTGTTCAAAGTCGGTGAGGATCCTATTGGTGAATATATCCGAATACAGGGAGTATATTTCAAAATCGTGGGAACATTCAGGTCGAAAAAGCCGGGTAATCAATCGGACCAGGAAAATCAGTCAATATTTATGCCATTTACTACTTTACAGAAAACATACAATTATGGTGACATTGTTGGTTGGTATTCCATTACCTCAGTGACAAATGTAGATGCCTCAGTGGTGGAAGAAAAAGCAAAGAAACTGTTGAAAGCCAGGCATAGCATCGCACCAACTGATGACCGCGCTATAGGATCATTTAATGTTGAAACTGAATTTAAAAAAATGATAGGTTTATTTAAAGGAATAAACTGGCTTATATGGATAGTTGGTACGGGAACCCTTTTTGCAGGAGTTATTGGTGTAAGTAACATTATGCTGATAATAGTGAAAGAGAGAACTAAAGAAATCGGGATACAGAGAGCCCGTGGAGCAACTCCCATGCTAATAATGTCACAAATAATAACTGAATCAGTATTTCTTACATCATTTGCAGGTTTTTTTGGCCTTTCGCTGGGTACAGCTCTCCTGGAGCTTGTAAATTATCTGCTCATCAGCTCAGGGTCAGATTCAGCTATGTTCACAAGACCTGAAATAAACCTTAACCTGGCTATCACAGCTTTGATCATTCTTGTAATTTCAGGTGTGCTGGCGGGATTAATTCCGGCTAAAAGAGCAATAAGCATTAAACCGATTGATGCTATTAGGAATGAATAGGTTGATAAGCTGAAGACTGTAAGTTTTATTCTTTTTCAGTCGCAAATGTTTACAGAATACTGAAATTGGAAATTAGAAATTGGAAATTAGCAAAAAATGAAAAGAGTTTACCCCGTTGGATACTTAATATGTTGGTGATAACTCATTTTTGGAAGTTATTATCCTACGGGGTTTACGAATTTGATAGTTGAGTTCACTCTGAAAAATCGAAAAATAAGAAAATGCCACAAAGACTCTAAGGCACTAAGCTTCACAAAGGTCTTGAATCCAACACTTTGCTCTTAGTGAATCTTAGTACCTTTGCGACCTAGTAACTATAAAAGGATTTTCGGAGGAGACTCATACTTCAAAATACCAAATAGTAATTGAAAAGCTTGGCACAAAGTTGAATGCATTTATCAACAAAACAAAAAATTATGATAATACAAATTTCCAATTTCTATTTTCAAATTTCTAACTGTGAACGGTTATAGAAAATTCACAGGGTAAAAGTATTTAAATTTAAATGATATTAAAAAAAATAAGTATATGAAAACATTCTTCAAGATCCTTATTATTCTGATTATTGTTGTGATATTTGGAGGTACGATTATCTTTCTTTACAATAAGTCAAAAACCGAACCAATTGTGTATGAGACAAGTAATCCATTTATTTCCAATATTGTTATGACAACTGTTGCAACAGGTTCAGTTGTTCCGAGAAAAGAAATAGAGATAACACCTAAGGTATCAGGAATTATCGAGCATATCTATGTTGAGCCCGGTCAGAAAATTGTTAAGGGTGACATTATTGCCAAAGTGAAGATCGTTCCGAACATGGTATCCCTAAATAATGCAGAGTCGCGGGTAAACAGGGCAAAAATAAATCTAAAAAACAGCAAAAGGAACTTTGAGCGGCAAAAGGATCTTTTGCAAAAAGGAGTAATTCCAAAAGCTGATTTTGAAGAATATGAATTGCTTTACCAGAATGCTGAGGAAGAAGTTGAAGCTGCTATAAACAATCTGGAGTTGATAAAAGAAGGTCAGACTAAAAATTCAGGAAAGATCACCAACACACTTATTCGGTCAACAATTGAAGGTATGGTACTTGAAGTACCTGTTGAGGAAGGGAACTCAGTTATTGAGAGTAATACCTTCAATGCCGGTACAACAATAGCATCAGTTGCAGATATGGGAGAAATGATATTTAAAGGCAAGATCGATGAAACAGAGGTTGGAAAAATTAAGGAAGGAATGCCATTGATACTTACTATTGGTGCTATTGAAGATTATAAATTCAATGCCGTTCTGGAACATATTTCACCAAAAGGTATTGAAGAAAACGGGGCAATCCAGTTTGAGATAAAAGCAAATGTTGAATTACTTGATTCAATATTTGTCCGTGCCGGCTATAGTGCAAATGCTGATATTGTTCTTGCCCGCAGAGACTCTGTGCTTGTTATCCCAGAAAGTTTACTACAATTTAATGAAGGAAACACATTCGTGGAAGTTGAAACTGACCTGCTACAGGTATTTGAAAAAAGAATTATTGAAACTGGCCTCTCCGATGGAATTAATATTGAAATTCTCAGCAAATTAACTGTTAATGACAAAATTAAGTCTAAATCAGGAAGTTTGAGATAAATTTTGTAATTTTGTGCCCGAAAAAAAATTAATCAAAAAACTTTTTATTATGCTTAAAAAAATCATTTCAGTTTTATTCGTTACCGTCTTACTGGCAGGATTAACAAACTGCACCTCCGGAAATCAGGACCCGGAATCCAAAAAATCCAAAGAAGAAGTATCAGAAGAACCTTTAGTTGATATGAAAGCAAAGCTTTCAAAATATATTACTGTTACTCTCAATGCGGATATTTCAGGTTTAAGTGATAATCAGAAAAAAATGCTGGTACATTTATTTAATGCAGCCCAGATTATGGATGATATTTACTGGAAACAAAGTTTTGGTGATAAAGCTGCACTACTAAGTAAGATTGACGACACAGAAACTACAGAATTTGTAAAAATTAATTACGGCCCATGGGACAGACTTGATGGTAATAATCCATTTATTTCGTCATATGGTGAAAAGCCCAAAGGCGCAAATTTTTACCCCAAAGATATGACAGTAAAAGAATTTGAACAATTTGATGATCCGGATAAAAATAGCTTATATACTCTTATTCGTCGTAATGAAGATGGTTCATTAAAAACTATCTGGTATCATGAAGCATATGCCGAGGAAACAGAACATGCTGTTGAACATTTGAGGCAGGCTGCAGGCCTTGCTGATGATCCCGGCTTTCAGAAATACCTTGAATTACGTGCTGATGCATTGCTGAATGATGATTACAGAGCAAGTGATTTTGCATGGTTAGACATGACAAATAATGATATAGATTTTGTTGTTGGTCCAATTGAAAACTATGAGGATGCACTATTTAACCTTAAAGCTGCTCATGAATCATTTATTTTGTTAAAGGATAAAGAATGGAGCAAGAAATTGAAAAAATACACAAAATTGCTTCCTGATCTTCAAAAAGCTTTACCTGTTGTAGAAAAATATAAAAATGAAACACCCGGATCAGAGGGTAATCAGCTTAATGCTTACGAAGTAATTTACTATGCAGGTGATTGTAATGCCGGCAGTAAAACTATTGCCATAAATCTTCCGAATGATGAACTGGTTAGAGAAAAGAAAGGCTCCAGGAAATTGCAGCTGAAGAATTCTATGAAAGCTAAATTTGACATGATCCTCGTTCCTATTGCCGATGTTTTAATAAATGAAGAGCAGAGAAAAAATATTTCCTTTGATGCATTTTTTACCAACACTATGTTTCACGAGGTTGCTCATGGCCTTGGTCTGAGTTATCTTGCTGATAATAACACTGTTACTGTAAGAAGTGCACTTCAGAACTATTACACTTCCATTGAAGAGGGAAAAGCTGATATACTCGGATTATTTGCCGTTACTGAATTACATAAAAAAGGAGAATTTGGTGATGCTGACCTGATGGATAATTATGTAACTTTTATGGCAAGTATATTCAGGTAGGTTCGTTTCGGTGTTGCAAGTTCACACGGAAAAGCCAATATGATGCGCTTTTATTACTTCCAGGAAAAGGGTGCTTTCACAAGAGATGAAACTACAGGCACTTACAAGGTTGATTTCGAAAAGATGAAGACTGCTATGACTGAACTTTGTGTAAGGATCTTGACAATACAAGGAGATGGTGATTACGAAACAGCAAAAACATGGGTTGAGAATAATGGACAAATCAAAGAACAATTGCAAAAAGACCTTGATCGTTTGAGTGACGCAAATATTCCTGTTGATATTGTTTTTGAGCAAGGCAGACAGCTCCTGGGATTAGAATGAAGAAAGGAATAATGGAATGTTGGTCCCGATAGCCATCGGGATAGAATAATGGGAAAAGATTTGTAAGTTTTCATAGTACACTGAAATTGGAAATTGGAAATTGGAAAAAAATGAAAATTAAGAAAATGCCACAAAGACTCTAAGGCTCTAAGCTTCACAAAGGTCTTGAATCTAATACTTTACTCTTAGTGAATCTTTGTGCCTTTGCGACTTAATGGCTATAAAAGGATTTTTCTGATGAGACTCAAATTTCAAATTTCAAATTTCAAACTGTAAACGCTTACAAAGATTTCAAATTCAAATTAAATTTATTTATATGAATAACAATGCCAGAATAGCTGTAATTGGTGGTGGAAGCTGGGCTACTGCTCTTGTAAAAATTCTGCACACCAACGTTGATACGATTAATTGGTGGATAAGAAAAAAAGCAAATCTGGAACACATTCAACAATTTCATCGTAATCCAAATTATTTAAGATATCTGAAACTAAATACTGCAAACTTGAATTTATCCAACGATCTTAAGCAAGTTGTTGAAAATTCAGATGTTTTAATTTTTGCTATTCCTGCTGCATTTTTAAAAGATACGCTTGAACAAGGAAACATAAAAAGTTTAAAGGGTAAAATTGTAATTTCAGCAATTAAGGGTATTGTTCCTGAAACTCATGATACTGTCGGAAAATTTTTCCTTGATAAATTCAATGTAAAAGAAAATGATATTGGAATGATAGCAGGCCCATGCCATTCAGAAGAGCTTGCCATGGAAAAACTGTCATTTCTTACTCTTGCATTTTATGATCTTAAAAAGGCTGATTTTATTGAAGAAAAATTAGTCAGCCGGTTTATCCGGATCGTAAAAACTTCTGATGTTCCCGGAACAGAATATGCAGCAGTGATCAAAAATATTATTGCAATAGCCAACGGTGTTTGTATTGGCCTGGGTTATGGTGATAATTTCCAGTCAGTTCTCATTGTGAATGCTATACAGGAAGTAAAACGCTTTCTGGATACAATAAACTCCTCAGATAGAGACATCAACAGTTCAGCCTACACAGGTGATCTTATTGTTACTGCATATTCAAATTTCAGCAGAAACAGAATGTTCGGAAGCATGATAGGGAAAGGCTACTCAGTAAAAGCTGCTCGCGTAGAAATGAAAATGGTTGCAGAAGGATATTATGCGGTAATTGGAATTAAAACATTAAAAGATCAGTTAGGAGTACATATGCCAATAACAGATGCTGTATATAATATACTGCATGAAGGTATTTCACCTGTTGTTGAAATGAAGATATTGTCAGATAAATTAAGTTAAGAACAAACAATATAAAAGATCAGAATATGAAAAAATTAACATTATTATTTTCTCTCACTCTCATTCTTAACACAGGATTACATTCTAAAACCTCACCTGACGAGGGAATGTGGTTACCTATTTTTATTGAAAGACTGAACTATATTGATATGCAGAAAATGGGACTTAATCTTACTGCAGAAGAAATATACAGCATCAACAATTCAAGTATAAAAGATGCTATTGCTGACCTTGGAGGTTTTTGTACTGCTGAAGTTATTTCAGATGAAGGCCTGATAATTACAAACCATCATTGTGGCTATGATGCAATACAAAAGCATAGCTCTGTGGATCATGATTACCTGACCGATGGTTTCTGGGCAATGAGCAAAAAAGAAGAACTCCCAAATGAAGGCCTTACTACTACTTTTTTAGTCAGGATAGAAGATGTTACAGCAGAAGTACTAACAGATGTAACTGATACACTGTCTGAATCAGAAAGGTCTAAGGCAATCAAGAAAGCTATTGGAAAAATTGAAGAAAAGGCTGTTAAAGACACAGAATACGATGCTGAAGTTAGAAGTTTTTTTAATGGAAATGAATATTATCTTTTTGTTTATGAGACATATGAAGATGTCAGGTTGGTAGGCGCTCCGCCTTCTTCTATAGGAAATTACGGAGGTGATACCGACAACTGGATGTGGCCAAGACACACCGGGGATTTTAGTATGTTCAGGATATACACAGCTCCGGATGGATCTCCTGCTAAGTACAGTGAAGAAAATATCCCCTACAAACCTAAATACCATCTTCCAATTTCTCTTAAGGGAGTTACCAAAGATGATTTTGCAATGATATGGGGATTCCCGGGAAGAACAAGCAGATACATGACTTCTTACGGAGTTGAAATAACACTCGAACAAATCAATCCCGTGATAGATAATTTTGGCAGTATGGCTCTTGATATCATGAAAGAAGAAATGGACAAGAGTGATGAAGTAAGGATACAATATGCAACAACACATGCCCAGATCGCTAATTTCTGGAAAAATAAAGTTGGTGAATCAAAAGGATTGAAACGATTAAAAGTATATGACAAGAAAAAAGAACTTGAAAATAATTTTCAAAAATGGCTTTTGCAAGATCCCGACCGGACAGCTCTTTATGGTGATGTAATCAGCGATTTTGAGGAAGCTCATAAATTTATGGTAGATAATAAGTTTATGGAGAACCTTTGGTATTATCAGGGAGGTATGTTTGTTTCCAAAGCTTTAACCTTTCCAATGTCGAATAGTGGATTGAAAAATATAATCAAAGACAAAGGTGATCATACAGAAGCGTTGGCGCCATTCAAAGAAAAGGCAGAGGATCATTTCAAAGATTATAATATTACTATTGAAAAGAAAATACTGACAGCTTTATTGGAAATATACAATGAAAAACTCGCTCCTTCAGCAAAACCGGATATCATGGCTGAAATAAACAAAAAATATAAAGGTGATTATAAAAAATATGTAGATGATGTTTTTAAGAATTCCATATTTACTACCGAAACGAATTATCTTGCCTTTCTAAAAAAACCTTCACTAAAAAAACTTGAAAATGATCCTTTGAAAAAATTAATGAGCTCCGTCTTTTCAGCATTTATGGATCTGAATGGAAAGATGGGAGAGCTCTCAAGTAAACAAAAAAAGGCAAAGCGCTTATGTGTCAGGGGAATCAGAGAAATGCAGCCAAATAAAGTATTTTATCCGGATGCAAACTCTACAATGAGGTTTACTTATGGTAAAGTGCTTGATTATTATCCTGCTGATGCAGTTCATTACGATTATGTCACTCATCTTTCAGGCTTGATGTACAAGGAAGACCCAAATAACGACGAGTTTATCGTTCCACCAAGACTCAAGGAACTTTTCCTGGAAAAAGATTATGGTCGCTACGGTAAAGATGGAAAAATGATAGTATGCTTTTTAACTGACAACGACATTACAGGAGGAAATTCAGGTAGTCCTGTCCTTAATGGTGATGGCCAGCTTATTGGCCTTGCATTTGATGGAAACTGGGAAGCCATGAGCGGGAATATTGAATTTGAACCAGCCTTACAAAGAACAATAAATGTAGATATCAGATATGTTCTTTTTGTTATTGATAAATTTGCAGGTGCATCTCATCTGCTTGATGAGATGACGATTATTGAATAAAAAAAATCTTAATTATTATTTGTATGTAGGTCAACGCCATGGCATTGACCTACATTTTTTTCGGATACTACCTTATAACAAGTTTATTAAATATACTAACATTCTTCCCTTTGACTTGCACCAGGTAAGTACCCTGACTCAGCCAGGATAAATCAATATTCCTTTTGTAAACCTTTTTACCTTCAACACCAAATGTCTTGTTTAGCATCAATCGCGAACTGATATCCATGATCCTTAAATTCACCTCCTGATCTTCTTCCATATATATCTCAATATTTATCCTGCCATTATCAACTGGATTGGGATAGATCTTTATTATCTCATTATCTAAACCCTCTGTAAGAGAATTAGAATTGCTGATGATCTTTCCAGTTTTATCAAATCCATACAATGAGATATAATAATTGCCATTATGGCTTGCTATAAAATCATCAGCAGCAACAAAAATCTTATCAGAAAGCTTATAATTAATACTGGTTTTGGGAATACTCATGATGACAAATTCTTCACCATTTTTTATCTTATCAGGAAATTCTCTTAATTCGGCCATTGCAAAAACCTGATAGCTAACTGAGTTGTTC
>JAIOTT010000212.1 GCA_021106655.1 Bacteroidales bacterium | reverse complement strand
GTTCTCTATACCTAAATTAATTCTAAGAAATTCATTGATTTTTGTTGAAGACTTTATATTGATGGTCCACCAGGAAGGAGAGTATGGATTTCCATTTCCATCAGTAGCATAAATAAATGGCTTTTGTGCTTCAGAAGGAGCGAGATCCTTAAAACATTTCTTCGAATTATAATTTGCATATAACTCAATTTCAGTTCTTTTTGACTTGTAAGTTAAAGCAGTACTTCCAAACAAAGGTGCAACATGTCTTAAAGGAATATCCTCATCATCTCTTCCATATGTGTAAGTTAGGTTTGAACGTATTGAGAAATTCCTAATAAGCTCGGAGTATATGGTAAAACTGGCACCGTAAATACTTGCACCGGAGGCATTCACTACAGCCTCAACTTTACTAAGTACTCCATCATACATTATTGAATCCTTCCCATCAATTGTAAAATCCCTGCGTACCATTGCATCCTTTAACAGAGTATAGAACATAGTTAAATCAATCTTTGCTTTTTCTGACACATTTCTGATAATCCCTATGTCAATATTATATGCATATTCAGGCCCCAGGTCTTCATTTGGAACAATGACATTTCCCGGCTCTGAATCAAAAACTTTTGCAATATCATCAAGGTTTGGCGCTCTGAAACCGGAAGATAGGTTGGAATTAAACTGCCAGCTGTCAGATGGGCGATAAACAAATCCCAAGCTACCATTCAATGATCCTGTATTGACATCAATCTTATCAAAAGGAAAATTATAAAAACTCGTATCTAAAAACGTAGAATTCAGCTTAATATAACTATATCTCAATCCTGCAACAAGAGTTGTTTTGTCAGATATATTTGATTTAAAACTTGAATAAGCTGCATAAGATTTATAATTATTATCGCCGTCAGGATATCTGCTTGCGGATTTTACAGACTCAGCAGCATTAATAATTGTTGTTCTTCCTGAAGATATAACTTTATTAATATTAGCTTCAATGCCATAGAAGAGAGTGTTTCTATTGCCAATATTCTTTTCAAAATCAAAGTTTGCTGTATAAACATCAACATTTTCTGTCCTTGTACGTAATTCATTACTCCTATATTTTCTATCTATTCTGCTCTCTTCAATATTTTGAAGCGCAATTGTCATTTTTGCAGCATCGAAAACTTGATTCTTTTTAAAATATTTAATTTCCAATGCATTCATCATCCACTTTTGAGGACCGTAATACCATTCAGCATATTTTAGTACATTGTCATCATATTGAATCAAACGATCGTATCTTGGTATATTTGAGCTGTTTGAGTAATGAAAAGAATAATTTATATTAATAAAGTTATTTGGTTTATACCTTATTTTTTGAAGCAGGTTAAACTGATTATATCCGGAATAGATCTGGGTATTAGGGTCAGGATTTTTCAATATTGTATCTTTCCCATTATATGTATCTACATATTCCTGTCTCTGATATTCAATGTTATCATGATTTCCCATTTTTAGATCATCGAAGCCGCTGTATGTAATTCCGGTATATGTACCCCATTTTTTCTTACCGAAATTCACATTAAAGTGAGCAGTTTTTTCCTGGTTAGATGATGAGTACCTTGTAAAAGCGTTTATAGAAAAGTTAGTTTTATCAATATATGCAAGCTTAACGTTTTTAGTATGGAAGTCCATTACACCGCCCAGTGCATCACTACCATAGATAACAGATCCGGGACCGAAAACAATTTCGACATTTTCTACATTATTTCCATCTATACTTATTACATTTTGAATATTCCCGCTTCTGTATATTGCGTTATTCATTCTTACACCGTCAATAACAAGCAATACTGAACTGGTTGAGAAGCCTCTTATCATAGGACTTCCACCACCAAGCTGGCTTTTTTGTATGAATACTTCATTTGAAATACCAAGAATATCTGCAGAAGTTTGAGGATTTTCAAAACTGATCTCAGTTGCTGAAATAGCGCTAATCTTACTAGGTACTTCTTTGCGGTTTTGTTCCCATTTATTAGCAGATATAACTATCGGACTCAGATAAATAGTTTTTTTATCCAGCATAAGCAAAAAATCTGCATTTTTTATGGAACTATAAGAAGCTGAAATATTTTTATATGCAGGATGTTGAAATACTAATGTGTCAGAAATATTGAAACTTGAAATATTTCCTGTACCGCGCTGATCGGTTGTTGTGGTTTTTGTTTTATTGGTATTATAAATATATACATTACTCACAGGCTGCATATCGTTGGAGTCAAATACCCTGACAGATTGTGAAAAACAATTTCCGTAAAAAAGGAAATTAATTAATACTAATATTAGTATAGGTTTGATCAAAGTATTTTTTTTGCAAAAGTAAAATAAATTTTAAAAGTTTTTTTGCTACGAATGCACGAGTTTAAGACTAATATTTAATTGTATCGTTTCTAAAGAGACAAATATGTTGTATTTTTGCGCTAAATTTGCAAAATACTAACCAATACCTTGCCAAAAATTAACAATATAACAATATAACAATTTAACAATATAACAATTTAACAATATGATATTTGATATTGAAATGATAAAGTCGGTATATGAAAATTTACCTATAAGAATATAGACAGCCAGGAAGCTTTTGGGAAGGCCATCAACATTATCTGAGAAAATATTATACGGTCATTTGTCTGATGGGAAACCAAAAACTACTTATACAAAAGGAGAAGATTATGTAAATTTTGCTCCTGACAGGGTGGCTATGCAGGATGCAACAGCACAAATGGCCCTGCTACAGTTTATTAATGCAGGCAAGCCGAAAGTTGCTGTTCCATCT
>JAIOTT010000034.1 GCA_021106655.1 Bacteroidales bacterium | reverse complement strand
GAAGAGGATATTCTTTAATTAGAAATTTAACAGCATCACTGTCTATTTCAACCACTACAATTTGAGTGTCTTTTAAGTGAAGTAAATATTTTGTCAATATACCTTCTCCGGGTCCAATTTCAAGGATATTAGAGACATCACCACTAAGACTGTTAACAATCTTATTTGCAAGATTATCATCTTTTAAAAAGTGCTGACCAAGATGTTTTTTTGGTCTTATATGATCCATGTTATTGCGATAATTCAAGATCATCACCCCTTAGTCTTCTGAAGTTTCTTCGGGCTTCGGTGGCGTACAAACTTCCGGGGTAATCCGTTAAAATATTTTCATAGAGTTCCATTGCCTTGGGTATATCTTTGAACTGTAATTCATATAACTGAGCCCTTTTGAAAAGTGCATCATCACCAAGGATATCGTATGTGTATAATTCTACAAGTTGTTGTAATAAAGTATCTGCTTCTTCATACAAAGCTTTCTTCATCATAATTTCAGCTTTTTTGAACAAGACTTCGTCAGATAAAGGATGCCACATTACAATATCCCGGATTGAATCCAGTGTCAGAAGTGCCAGGTCGTCTTTATTGCGGAACATTAAGAGTTCGGCCCGGGAATATATTTCCAAAGCTACTGTGGAACTGTCAATATCAATATTATCGCTAATTAGTAAAGAAAGATCCATTGCATCATTGGCAATAAGTTTGGAGGTAGCTGCTTTAAGAACATCAAGCTGAGCTTTTGACCATTCAAACTCCCCAATATAAAATGAAAGTTTTGCATTCCTGAACTTTGCCTCGTGACCAATAGGCTCATTCTTAAAAGCTTTTTCTACTTGTGAGTATAATAATGTAGCATCCCATATATCCCCTGTGAATAATAATATATCAGCAAGTTCCAGTTTGCACTCTGCCTTAAGACTGGCTGGAGCATTTGGTATTTTAATAGTTTCATTAAGTAAAGTGATTGCGCTGTCACATTCGTCAAGGTAAAAAGCTTGCAAATGAGCAAGGTATCTCATCAAAGGTATTGTTGGTGCATTTTTTCCGAATTCATTAATTGTTGAAATATAATCTCCTTTGAGGTTTGTAATATCTTCCTTTGTGTAATTGTATGAATTAGTAATGATAAGATAATTAACATTGAGAAAATGTATACGGCTGCTCAGATAATATGGATTATCTTCTCCACGATTGATTATATATGAATATGCATCTCCGGCAACCTTATAATTCTTATTTGATGTACATAATTTTGCAAGTTCAAAAACACGCTCACCGTCTTCACCAAGTCTTCTGTCTAATGATTTAGCCTGAATAAGAGCAAGTTCAAAATCTTTTTTCTGTATCGATAACCATAAAAGCATTTCTGCATAATAGTCTTTTTCGGGTGATCTTTGTACTCTTTTAAGGAGTTCCTTTTTTAACAATTCATGTTTATGCCCATCACGATCATTATTCAACGCATTCTGCATCCTGTTTTGAACAGCACTTAAGTAATTTATATCAAATTCCAGCATATTCAGGTATTCCACAATCATTTTCTCATGATCCTGATCCATTCCGTAAATATCACCTATCTCGAGGTGAAATGAGTAAGAGCCTTTTAATATTTGCCTTCCTTTTATGTAAGTCTTTATTGCCCAGTCGTTCTGTCGCCTGCTTCTGAATGAATTAGCCAGAGCAATGATATGCTGTTTGTCAGGGTGAACCTGCTTAAATGCTTGTTCAAATAATTTATTTGCCTTTTCAGTTTCATTGTTTTCCATGTAAATATAACCAAGGTCTACATTGTACTTAGGACTTGCAGGATTACGTTTTTTTTCTTTAATGATAAATTTCTCGGCGGTTTTAAAATCCCTTATTTGCACAAGACAAAATATGTAATATGTGTAATAATGCGAAGATTGTTTCTCTTTATATAGCTTCTCGTAAAGAGAAGCAGCTTTTTCATATTCCTTGTTTTTTAAAAACATGCCGGCAAGCTTATCATCCTTACTCTGTTGGGCTATTGTGCTAAGTGCGATCAATAAGGCGATCAATATTGCTATATGTTTTCTAAAATATTTCGTCATTTCAATCTTTTTCATTCTTCTATCTTCTATCTTCCTGCTTTCTTCTAACTATCACTGCCACTGCCACTTTTTCTTATACTTCTCACAATAATCTCTTCTACCAAAGTATTAAGTGAGTCAAAGTCATGCATGATTACCTTAGATGTAGCTAGGTCATTTAAGATCATTTTACTTAGAGCTCCAACAGCCTTTTCTTCGTCAGATAAATATTTTATTGCCAGATCTTCAGTGATAATATTATTTTGTAGATCATGCTGCAGGCTGTCTAGTTGTTGCCTTGAATAATTAATTTCCGTCCGGATATTATCATAATATTCCACAACATTTCTGAAGGGTTTTTTCATATCAGTATATCTGCAAATTACTTTCCAGCCTTCTTCATCTTCTTTAGTGTAATATTTTTTTATCTCCTCAGAGTTATTCTGAAAAACAGGAAATAACACCCTCAGGCTATCAATATTAATTTCCTCAAATATCAATTCTGCTTTGTCTAGCACCATATTCAGACTGTCGATCTTTTGAAGTTTATCAGCATGCTGATTTCCATTACAGGATGACAGAATAAGTATTGTTCCAATGATGTTTAAATGAAATATTTTTGTAAAATGATTCAGCATGTATATAATTTCTAATTATGGTCCAGTTAAGTGGTTGATTAGTTAATTTGTTGAGTTGGAAATGAACAAAAACCAAATATTTTACCCTACTTAACTACTCACCTACTTAACTCACTTAACTATTTATTAATTAGAGCAATTTTTAGTTTATAATCTCAAAACCTGTATACTTCACCAGCACTTCCGGAATTCTGATCCCCTCTTCCGTCTGGTTATTTTCCAGCAAAGCGGCAACTATTCTTGGTAACGCCAGAGCACTTCCGTTTAGTGTATGTGCTAGGCGGGTCTTTGAATT